>DPJQ01000016.1:0-26321 GCA_003542935.1 Lachnospiraceae bacterium
TTTACGGCATATTTTTTCTGCAGGCGCCCAAGCTCCCGCAGGTCCGCCTCAAAACGCCGGCGGGCTTTCTGCTCCTGGTTCTCCAGACCCTGCATCTCCTGGGAGAGGCTGGCCGTGATGGCCCCAAACCGGGCCTCCATACCGGCAATATCCAGCTCCTTTACTTCCGCCTCCACCGAAACCTCAGGCAGACGGCCGTAACCCGCATACTGCCCCGCATTCTCCATGAGCTTCTGCCCGGCCTGGGCCAGAACGCCGGCCTCTATCTTCATTTGCTCCAACAGATCTTGCTGACGCGCCAGCTGATCCGCGGCCAGAGCCTTCTTCTCCTCCAGGGCATGGCCGTCTCCCCGGCAGCGATCCAGCTTCCGGCAGTCCTCCTCGTATCGTCCGTAATCCTCACGGAGCCGGGAAAAATCCTCCCGCCGCCGCTTCCTCTCATCAATCCCCCGCTCCGCTTCCCGGATCTCTTTTTCCAGCCGGGCGGCCGTTTCCTCCGTCTCCTTGAGTTCCCTGGCCGCGTCGTCCCGTTTTGCGGCCAGCCCGCGCAGGTTTTCCTCCAGCGTTTTTATGGCCTCCTCATTGGCCGCATAGAGCCTGCGGCTTACTTTCTGGTTGCGGACGGCCTCCTTCCGCTCAAAGTACTCGGTATATTCCCGGTTCCGGATCGCAATGGCCTCCTGTTTCTGCTCGATCGCCAGCTCCGCCTCCCGCACCAGCAGGGCGAGCTTTTCCTCACTCAGCAGGTTTTCATTGAACAGTACATAAAAACTGATCTGCGGGAACGAAACGATATTGCCCCGGGCCTCCCCGGCCGCCTGCTCCTCCAGAATCTCCCGCCGGATCACCGGAACCGGGAAGGAAGTGTACACGCTCCCCCGGGAATCGGACAGCTTCTCCAGATCCTTTCCCGACAGGATCAGGGCATAGGGCAAAAGGGGATGGTTCTTCACGATCTTGCGGTTTCTCTCCTCGGAATAGCCGTTCTTTTTCAGCCACTCCATCCCGTAGGCCACGCGGATCCCCCTGTCGACAAACTCCTGCTGCAATTCCCCGGGAAGCTCCAGCACCCGGCCCTGGGTCAGCCTCCGGTATTCCTTTTGAAGCTCATCCTCCTCTTTGACCAGGGCGCTGCGTATCCCGTCGATCTCCCGAAGCTTCCTCTCCGACGTCCGGAGGATCTTCTCCGTGTCAAACCGGTCCGCCTCGTCAAGATCCAGATATTTCAAGACCGCCAGACGCTCGGCGAGCTCCCGGTCATAGTCCTCCCGAAGCTTTTCGGCCCGGGCCTTCTCCCACTGTTTTTCCCGCTTTTCCCTGTCCAGAGCCTCCAGCGCGCTCCGCAAACTGCGGCTTTTCTCCCGCCCGTCCTCCAGGCGTCTCTGCCTCCTGCGCTGGGCGCGAGTCTCCTCCTCCAGTTCTCTCCTGTCCGTCTCCTCCTGATTCTCCAGGGTACCGGGCTCATAACGGCCCAGGATGTTCCGGGTCAGTTCCGCCCCGTAGCGCCTGTTGAACAGTTCCTCCTTCTCGTCATAGGAACCCACGCGGTTCTTCAGCTCTCCCTCCCGGGACGCGTTGGCCCGCAGCGCCAGCTCCGCCTCCCGGATCTTCTCCTGCCAGCCGCGGACCGACTGCTTTGTCTGCTCCTGTCCGCTGCGCAGCTTTTCCCGTTTTGCCTCATTTTCCGCCAGGGCCGCCTCATAATGCCGGTGCAGCATATAGCCCAGATAATCCCGTTCCGGGGCCAGATCCTCCGTTTTCCTGCGGCAGACCAGAAGCTTCTGGCGCACCTCCTCCAGATCCGCCCGCTCCCTCTCCGCGGTGTCCTGCTGCCTGGCGCAGAAAAGCAGATGGAGGTGTTCCTCATGGCCCTTTTCCTCCCGCTCCAGCGCCTCCTGCTCCATCCCCAGCAGCTCCCGGCTGCCAAGATGGTACTGCCGTTTCTTTGCAAACCGATGGTATTCGCCGGACAGCTTCTCATACTGTACCCGCCCGATGGCCCGCTGATTCTCCGAAAGCTCCTCCTCCACCGCGCGAAGCTTCCCGGCCGTCTCCTCCTTCAGCCGCCCCAGCTCCCCGATGAAAGCGGCGATCCGGTTTTCCTGCCCTGCCCTTTTCTCTTCCACGGCCTGGTATTGCAGGGCCCTCTCCTTGATCTTACACCCTTCCTCCTTGAACAGGCGGATCGTGTCTCTCCGTTTGATCTTCGACTGGTTATCCTTGTACTGGCCCACATATTTTCCGACGATGGACTGGAATTCCTTGATGCGGTTCTGCCCCTGGTTCAGCTTGCTCTCCACAGCGTCCAGAAACCATTTCTCCACCAGGCCCCGCTCGTCCCGGCAGTCGGCGAACAGGTTGGACAGCCCCGACTCCTCCAGGTTGATCTTTTTGATGATCGTCTCCCACTCCCGGTAATAGATCCGGTACTCCCGCAGCTTGTCAAAATACTGCCGGGACTGGGCGGCGCCGGCCATGTCATAATAAAAAAATCCGGAAGGGTCTTCCCGTTTAAATTCCTCAAAGATCTGGCGGCAGGCGGCAAAACTTTTTAATGTCATCTCCCGTTTTCCCTTCTCCACCACCGGCAGATGACGGAGATCCCTGCGGCAGGGCTCCCGGTATTCACTGATGAAATTGACCATCTCCAGGCCGTCCTCCCCTTCCCCGTCCAGGGACTGGCTTTTTCGCACCATCATGCCCGTCGTCACGCAGCCCGCCTCCTGGTCCAGCTCCCACTCCACCAGGATAAAGGTGGGCTTCGGCGTGGTAAAATAGCCGGTAAAGGGCCTGTCCTTGGCGTCCCGGTAGCGTTTGTGCACAAAGGGGGCCGCCAGCATCTGCACCAGCACCGACTTTCCGCCGCCGTTTCGCAGAGAGAGCAGCGTGCTCTCCCCGTTCATATGGAAGGTCTCGTCGCTGATTTTGATCGCGTTATTGTTGTAATTCAGATTGATCAGCCGGACTGCCTTTATCTTACTCATGATCCGCCTCCCCCAGCACCCGCCGTACCCGCCGGTAATTGTTCTGGTTTAACAGGTTCCAGTCCATGAAATTGTCCAGTTTCCTGGTGGTCTTCACCATCTCATCCAGCTCCACATACTCGATCAGCCCCTGCTTCTGCAAAAAGCTCAGGATCTGATGCAGGAAGCCCTCCTTCGTGGTGCGGGCGCGGGAACCCCTGTCGTCGGACCGCAGCGCCTCGTAGGCCTGCAGGATGTCGGAAAAGGCGATACCGCCCTCCTCCTGCTGTTCCGGCGTGTTCTCCGCGCCTTCTTTTAACCGCTCCGAGATCCGGTTCTGCAGCTCCCCGACGCGGATATATTCCCGAGTCTTGCTGCTGCTCCCCTGGCCGTCAAAAAACTCCACCAGAAGGGTCAGGATTACAAACTGCGACAAATAGTAATCCCGGTCGGTGGCGCCCGACTTGCACAGAGCCGTTTTTAACTGGGCTTTGGAAAATCCCAGAAAATAATTGTCCTCTTTGGGAATCAGATAGATCACGCTGCCGTAACGCTCCACCGTGCTGCCCGCGATCTCCCCCTGGGATTTCACCAGGTTCTGGATCTCCTCCCTCTCCGCGTAGGCCCGGTACAGGGCGTTTTCCCCGTCCTCTTTAAGCTCCCGGTGCACCAGCAGATAGTAAAAAATCTCCTGGCTGGTTCTCACTGTCTCGATTTCATATGCCATGTCCGCCTATTCCTCCCGTATGACCCGGATCACCACATCAGAGCACCGGATATCTTTTCTCTCGCCCCGTTCATTCAATACATCGTGAAATACCACCGTGTCCTCCCTGGCCAGCCGGCGCGTCTCGATCCGCACGACCCCGGCCATGGAGGGCTGTTCCCCGGCCAGCTGCAGCACCGTCTGGTTGAGCTGAAACTCCATCGGCCCGTCCTGGATAAACTCGCTGCGCTCTTTTTCAAGGGCCGCGATGTCGATGGTCTGGTTTTTGATCAGCTCCACCATGATCTCCTTGAAGATCTCCACATTAGGCACCAGCCTGTCCGCCTGCCCAGCCTCCCGCAACTCTCTCAGGGAAACCCGGCCCCTTTTACAGGCCTGTTCCAGAATGTATCCCAGGCAGCGCTCATAGCGTCCCAGCTTTTCCCGCCGCAGCCGCTCCTGCTCCCTCTGCCAGTGTTCTTCGTCAAAATCGATCTCCTCCGCCGTGTCGGCCTCCTCCTTTTTACGCACCGGCCTCTGCAGCTCCAGAGATTTATTGATATTGTAGGATTTATCAACCTCCCGGTTAAACAGGGGGCGCAGAAAATAGTCCAGCTCCCCCAGCGACGCCGGGCAGGCCAGAATCTTATCGTACAGATCCGTGCGCAGAGAGATCCGCCTGATCAGGGACATCTGGGACAATGCCTCCAGCTCTTTTGTGTAGGCTTCCTTGAGGTCAAAGTGACTGTTCAGGATGCGCTGGTGTTCGTCGATCGTCCGGTTCAGATACCGCTCGATCTCCCGCAGGTGCGCCAGCTTTTCCTCCTCCTTTTTGCTCAGCCGCTTCACATTGATATTTTCTTCTTCCAGCTCCCTGGCCCGGCTTTTCACCATCTCCCGGTAATCTTGGAATTTCTGCCTGGTATCACTGATGGTATCCAGGTTCTCCAAAAGGATCTCCTCGTAATCCTTGACCGAATAGCTCAGGGCGTTGCGGCGGATCCGGCCCATGGCCTCCTGGATCTTCTGGAGCTGGATCCGAAGCATATTGAAAATATTTTTGATCTCGTCCACGGCTTTATCGTAATTCTGCCGCTCCAGATGCATCTGGAAGATCATCTCGTGGACGGTGAGCTTCATATTATTTTCGATCTCCAGGGTGGATAAGAGCAGATTGTACCCGTCGTCCGTCAGATAGTAGGAAGTCCGCCGAAGCTCCTGGTCTACATAGACGATCTTGTTGGCCACGTAGCTCACATGCATGATATGATAGGTATTCTGCTCAAAATCAAATCCGTCAAAATACATGGCCCGTCCCTCGTTGGAGAGGATCACGTTGACGATAAAATCCCCGAGCTGCCTGCACTCGTCGTAGGTCAGATTTTTCCTGAAATGCTGCCCGTTTATATTGTCGATAAAGGCCCCGATATCGTCCATGGTACAGCTCTCTTCTTTCAGCGACTGCTCCATGATGTATAAAAGCACCGCAAACAGCAGATTGGTCTGCTCATCCACCTTTGCAAACCCGTACTGTTTCCAGGTGGTCTTCTGGATACTGCCCGCGACCAGCAGGGCGTACATGCCCACATGCTTCATCCGTTTGGGAAAGTGCCTTAAAAACTCATACTGCATCTGTCTGTCCTCGTTTTGTGATGGCCGGGCGGACGCCGCTGCACGTCCAATATTCAGAAACGTCTCAAAAATCCGAGAGATTCACGATTTCCTGGGGGATGTACTTTCCCGCCTCCAGTATCTTGCGCATCCGCTCTGCATCTTCCTCAATAAAATACGAAAAAAAGCCGCCGGAAATGTTCCTGTTCTGCCCCGCGCTGGTATCGGGAAGCCCTGCCGCCTGTCCGGCTTTACGGAGCATCGCCTGGTAGGCCGGCGTAAACGGTACGATCCCGGCACGGACCCGAAAGCTTTCCGCCAGCTGTTCATAAATGCCGATGCCCTCATAATCCAGATCGCCGAAATAGGAGATCACGTTTTCCGGTTCCGCCATATAGGGCTCCCCGCAGAGTTCAAAATCCCGGAAAGACCGCAGGATCCGTTTGCCCGCCCCGTAGATCAGCGTCCCCACGGTTCTGCCGAAGATCTGCCTCTCCCCCGCCATCAGATGGCGGCGCATACTGTAAAAGGTATCCTTGTTCTCCACGATCAGAAGCTCCTGGGGCGTCTCCCTGGTGCGCGTATAATAGGCCAGGGGCTCCTCCGTCTCGTAAAAACACAGAATTTCCGGTTCCAGCCCGCAGCGTTTCAAAACCGTCTTCCCCGGCCCCTTTGTCAGAAACTTCTCCCGGTTCCAGATCTCAAAGCTGCGCTCGTTGACCGACTCCGGATAATCCAGAAGCGCCCTGTCCTCTTTCAGATAGCGGCTTAAAGCCAGCACATACTCCCGATCCCGCCCGTACTGCTCCGGATGGGCCAGATAGTAATCCACACCGATCATCGGATGGAGCCGGTACGTAAGCTCCTCCTCCCAGACGCTGTAATCCGGTTTCTCCTCCACCAGCCAGTAAAACACATGCAGCGCCGGGCTCTTCCCGTTCTTTTTGGAGGCCTTGACCGGTTTTATCTTATTTTTGCCGATCAGCCCCATGATGTACCGATACTGCTCCTCATAGGGCTCTTCCCCATGGGATAGCAGCAGTTCCTCCAGAGATATGCGTCTCACCTGTCACCCCCATTTTTGTCAGTGTAACCGTGTCAAACAAAAAACACCGGAAAAATCTCACTTTTCTTCAAAAGTTTACCATTTCACCGATGCATTTTCAACTGTCTGATTCTTTTCCTGCTTATTTATGAAAAAACTGACGGGAACCCGCCGAAAGATTTACAGATGAGGGAGGACTCCTACCCCGGCACGCGCGGTTTTCAGTAGAGGAAATAACATCATTTTCGTTGCGGAGGAAAAACGATGGATTTAGAAAAACCGGTTACCGGAGTATTCACCCAGCCGTTTAATCACTTATTCCGTATTCAAGGTTACTGGCCAAGTAAATACCATCTTTATGATATTCCACCTACGGAACCCGCCGCCACACAAGATACGCCTTCGGCGCGGCAGTTCCTTCCGGATGCATAACCACAAAAAAGTCTGCTCGAATAAAGCAGACATCAAACCTGTGTTCTATCACCGGATAGCTGTTCAACTTTACTCGGAAGTCTCAACCTTACAACTCAAGCAGGTTTCCTGACTTATAGATCATCGCTTAACTCTCCTTCTCATACGTTGAGGACATACAATGGAATATTGAGTCTCGCTCCCTAAATACAGTGACCGGATCGCTCAGGATTCTGACCTGATTCCCTCTTTCAACTGGCTTACGCCAGAAGCACTTGAATTGGTAATATGGAATAATACGAGTATTATAGTAGCACTAACCAAATGGAATGTCAACCTGTATTTCAAAAAAACGACTTTTTCCCATCATTTAACCAAAAACATTTCCCTGCAGATCTGTTTCCCGCTGTCTGTTCTGAATATTTTCTTCAAGACCTCTGCCGCCGTTTTTTCACTCTTTCCCTCTTCATACAGATTCACCAGAAAATCTGCCTCTACCAGGATCTGGTAATCCATGCCGTCAATTCCGGTATAGGTATGGTGATGAGCCACCAGATAGCATACCCGTTCCACAAGCGCTGCCTCAAACCCCAGTCTTTCAAGCATTTCTTTTGCCACAGGCGGGCCCTCCTGTTCCTGTAGTTTCCCGCCGCAGGAACCATACTTTGACAGCGCAGGCTTAATGCCGATATCATGCACATATGCCGCTGCCTCCAGAATCTCCTGCTCGTTTTCATCCAGATGCTCCCTTTCACCTATCAGCTTCGCAAAAGCGTGCACCTTGACAAAATGCTGGATATGCGCCGCATCCCCATGATAATAACGTATCATTTCCATAAAAAGACTGTTCAACATTCGCTGTTTCCCTCCAGATCGTGTGAATGAAATAAAATATACTGTTATCTCTGCCCCTGTATCATACAATATATTTTCGCTTACTGCAATCCTTCCCGCGTCTGGCCGCACAACTTCGTCAATACTTTCAAGTGTCAGGTATTTCCGCGCTTCCATCTGTCCAGACTGTTACTGCGCACACTGGTAATGCCCGCGGCAGCTTTTAAACCATATTTACGACACAGCTGCCTGCGGCAGGCTTTATTGTTCCTTATCATTCAAAAGATCAAGCGGAGAGACACATTCAGGCAAAAGGTGATTTTGTACTTGCAAGACGGCAAAGAATCCACTATAATATGTCCCTGCTTGAGTTAATCTGCCAAATTGCGGTGATCTGCCGAAAGACATACACATGAAAAGGCAGCTTAGAAATTTATTACAAGAAGGTTTGCAGGCATCATGAAAAAATACATTGAAACCCTGGGCGGGATTATCGAAAAGCGAGCCGCCGTTTCCCCTGAGAGGGCCAGAGGACTTTTGACAGCGGCCTATTCCTGGGTTCGGTTCTCCGGCAAACTCCGAACCGGATCGGGTGTGGGTCCGGCATACAGCCGCATGAACAGTGCGGTGGCCGGAACCATTGTAGACTCCTTTCGCCACCCCAAGGAAGCGGTGATGGTCAACATCTTCCTACCCTGTGAGCTGCTCCATGCTCTGAGTATCCAGCCCATGTTCCCTGAGGGGATCGCCGTCTATGCGGCCTGCACCGCCTGCCAGCGGTTTTTTGGCGAGACGGCGGAGGCAGATGGTGTGCCGGAGAGCTTCTGCTCCTACCACAAAACCATGTTGGGGATGGCAGAGAGCGGTGTCTTACCCGCCCCGCTGATGATTGCCAACACCACCCTGGCCTGCGATGCCAACCAGCTCTCCTTCCGCCGTCTGGCGGAGCTCTACCAAGTCCCCCACATGGTTATAGATGTGCCCCATGACTGCGGTGAGGAGGCCGTCCATTATGTGGCGGATCAGCTTCGCGCCCTGGGAGCACAACTGGAGGAACAATGCCGCCGGAAGCTGAATCCACTGGCCTTGAAGGAGGCGGTGGAGTGCTCACGGCGAACCATCGAAATCTACCGGGCCTATTTGTCAAAACGGGGCGGTATCTCCCTGCCTGTGACCATGACCGGGGAGTTGTGCTCCATGATTTCCACTCATGTCATGCTGGGCCGCCCGGAGAGCGAGGACTACGCGTTACGGTTGCTGCGTGCGGCGGAGGATGCGCCGCACGCAGCAGTCTCCGGCAAAAAGCGTATCTTCTGGATACACACCCTCCCTAATTGGCAGGATTCCCTGAGGCGCATTCTGGAGAGCGGTGGCCGATGTGAATTAGCCGGGTCTGATATGCCTGCCGATGCCCTACTGGATATGGACCCGGAGCGGCCCTATGAGAGTATGGCTCGGCGGGTGGTGTGCTCCACCTTCAACGGCCCGGCCTCCCGCCGAGTAGAGGAAGCCGTTCGGCGGGCCAAGGAAGTCCGGGCGGATGGGGTTGTCCTGTTCTGTCACTGGGGCTGCAAGCAGACCCTGGGCTTGAGCCAGCTGGCCAGGCAACGGCTGGAGGAAGAGGGTCTGCCCACCCTGGTGCTGGACGGGGACGGTTGCGACGGCCGCAACGTAGCCGACGGGCAGATGGTCACGCGGGTCAACGCGTTTTTGGAGCAGTTGGAGGGCAGGAGCGCATGATTGGATATAACTGCAAATATACCCCCATTGAGCTGCTTCGGGCCTATGACGGTGAGCCAGTTCTGCTGGACGGAGAGGAAAAGGATTTCGAACTGGCGGAGAGCCTGACCCACGCCAATCTCTGCTGCCACGCCAAGGCCCTCATCCAGCAGGGAACCCGAACAAAAGAACTGGTGCTGATGGACTGCTGCGATTCTCTCCGAAGAACCTATGATGTGCTGTGCCGGGAAAACCATCAGGCATTTCTGCATCTTGTAGATTTACCCCACGAGGACGGCGTCTGCGCCCGGGAGCGGTTCAAGGGAGAACTGATTCGCCTAGGGGATGCCTATGGCGCATACCGGGGAACCGCTTTTAATCGGGAGGCTTTCCTAAGCGCCTGCCGGGAGAGCGCACGGCCTTTGCCGGGTGGGCCGTTCTTAGCTGTGCTGGGGGCGCGGGCCAGCCAGCCCCTGCTGGAGATGATCCGAGGGGGGATGCCCCTGCCTGTGGTCAATCTCACGTGTAGCGGGAGCCGCGACCTGGAACAACCGCCGGAGGGCGCCAAGGAGATGGACTTTGACGCGCTGATGGAGTGGTATGCCGGGGCCCTGTTACGGATGAGCCCCTGTATGCGAATGACCAGCGTGGCGGGACGCAGAGCGCTGACCGGCCATCCAAGGCTGAAAGGCGTGATTTATAACACGGTCAAATTCTGTGATTTCTATAGCTTTGACTACGCGGCATTGAAGCGGGAAAGCGATCTTTCCATTTTGAAGATCGAATCAGACTATATGCCCCAGCCAGCGGGACAGCTCGCCACCCGCCTGGAGGCGTTTACTGAGAGCCTATTCCCCAGTGCGCCGGACAGGAGGGAAAAGAGAATGGATACAACGGGCTTCTACGCAGGGATTGACAGTGGCTCTACCACTACCAATATGGTGGTAATTAGTGAGAAAAAGGAAATACTGGCCAGCGCCATTGTGCGCACCGGAGCCAAGGCACAGAACGGGGCTGCCGCCGCGCTGACGCAGGTATGCGGGCAGCTGAATTGCCGTCCGGAGGACTTCGCGGCAATTCTCGCTACAGGATATGGTCGGAACAATGTCCCCTTTGCCACCGGGACAAAGACGGAGATCACCTGCCACGCCAGGGGTGCGGCTTTTCTGAATCCGTCTGTGCGTACTATCGTAGACATCGGTGGGCAGGACAGCAAGGTAATCTGTCTGGACGAGGACGGCGGTGTAGCCAACTTTATCATGAACGACAAATGTGCCGCCGGGACGGGCCGTTTCCTGGAGATGATGGCTCGGACGCTGGAGTTAGACATGGAGCAGATGAGCCAACGGGGACTAACCTGGAAAAAGGATCTGACCATCTCCAGTATGTGTACCGTGTTCGCAGAATCGGAGGTCATTTCCCTGATTGCCGACAATCACACAGACAGCGATATTATCCACGGGCTCAACAAGTCCATCGCGGTCAAGACTGCCTCCATGGTCAGCCGTGCCAAGGGGGCGGAACCCTATATGATGACCGGCGGTGTGGCCCGGAACCAGGGTGTGGTACAGGAATTGGAGAAGCGGTTGGGGAAAAAGCTGTTCATCACAGACGAGCCCGACCTCTGCGGGGCCCTTGGGGCGGCACTCTATGCACTGGAGGGAAACTGACTTTCATAGCAAAAGGAGCGCCTTGGATTTCATATTGGGGCGCTCCTTTGTCCTATCAGCATTTTGACATTCTGTGATAAACGAAAAAATCTCCTTTTTCTCCTTGACAGCAGCTTTATAACCGCCATCTGCCATCCGTCTGCAATCATTGCACAATCTATGCCCTACCCGATATCCGCCTCCAGCCCAAAGATCTCCGCCAGGGCCCTGATCTGGTTGCTCCTCTTCCCGGTCAGGACGATGACGTGGTGGGAGCAGATGCGTTCCATCATATCATAGCCGTCGGCCACCCGGATCAGCCCGCCGTTGCGGCAGTCGGAGCCGGGATACTGGACATATTCCTCCAGCACGGCTTTCTCCACAAAAAGCGTGCCGAAATCTCCGTGGAGTTTACACAGGGTAATGTCCCCCGGCTCCACCTCCGCGTCCACAGCCACGCCGTTCTCCCCCACCAGATCCCAAGAGTGCCAGCCCAGCACCGGCGGGCGCAGGGTCCAGCGGGACGCCATACACTGGGGGATGCAGCCGAGGTAGCCGCAGTGCACCAGGAGGGCATGATCGTCCGGGTCGGGAACGTCGGGGAACTCCTGTATTTTCTCATGGGAGAGGGCAGGCATACCCGATAGGAAAGGATAAATGTTGGTGGTGAAAATCGAAGCGTCTATGGTCTTTCCCAGCAGGTACTGGGTCATTAAAGACGACGTATCGCTCTCACAGACCCACATGATCCCCCGCTCCTCGTAGAGCAGGCTCCAGGCCAGACAGGGGGTGGTGTCACAGAAATACGCTTCGTTCAGGCAGTTGGTGCCGCAGCCCACCACGTCGCCCTCCTCGTCCACCTCATCCCGCAGGGCGATAAACAACTTGACCGCCGCCAGCACCGGGCGAGCGTAGGGAACTTCCTCGTGGATGGAGAAACGCTTCATCTCCTCCCTGGCCGCCTCGTCGGACACCGCCCGGGCCCGCTCGCCCAGGGCTTTGTAGGACTTATGTACGATGGTAATGCCGAACTTCTCCTTCATGCTGCGGATACATTCCTCATTCCACCAGTAAAAGATCTTGAACTGTTCCGGGATCAGGCCGTCCCCCGGCGTGTCGTGGAACACCAGGAATTTCTGATGCCGCATCTCCCGTTTGAGAGCCAGCGCCTTGAAAACGGTTTTGGCCAGCTCCACGCTGTGGGGATTGAATACCGTAAGGCCCTTGCTTTTCATGTAGGCGACGGCCTCCCAGTCAAACATCAGCGACACGCCCACCGTGGTGGTCAGGACGATGGCCGGGACATGGACGGTCTCCAATAGGACGTCGATATCCTTGTAAACCTCCACCCACAGCACCGGAAAGAGCACGGCATCCGCCTCGGGACAGGGCTGCCCCACCGCCACCGGCTCCAGAAACTCCACTTCGTTTTTATAAATCTCCTTCAGTGCGTCCAGGATACGGCAAAATTCCTGATCCGCCGCCCCGGCAAACTGCATCGGTACAACTCTTGCCTTCATAATCCCTTACCTCCGTCTCTCTAAATCACGCGGCAGTATTCTACCTTCTCTCCGCCCGCTCCCCTCACCAGGAAATAGCGGAAACCATTGTCCCAGAATTCGGGGATATCCACGATACCCTCTATAATATCCATGCCCGCCTCTTTCGCATGGGCAAATTCCAGCTCCAGATCCTCCACCTCGTAGGCGATGTGGTCGATCCGGGCACCGTTTTTCGCAATATCTTCTGCCTCATCACTCCCCGCCGGGCGCTGGATCAGCTCGCACAGCACCCCCGTGGCCCTGGAATACACAAACACCACCCGGCTGCCCTGACTCATAAATTCGGCCCGCCGCTCAAAATCCGATTTCCCGCAGTACCAGTCCGCGGCTTTCCCCGCGTCCGGCACTAAAATACCGATATGCTGCAATGACGTACTTTTAACCATATCACTCATCCTTTCACGGCCCCCGCCGCAATGCCGCCCTCCACCTTTTCCTGGAACAGCAGATACACCGCCAGGATCGGCAGGATCGACAGCACGATGGAGGCAAACATAGGTCCATAACTGGTAAACCGCTCCCCCTGCAGGCCCAGAAGCCGCACGGAAATCGTTTTCATCGCCTGGTTGGTCAGTAATGTGTTGGCAAAGATCAGCTCATTATAGACCGCCAGGAAGGAAATGATCGCTCCGGTAAAAATACCGGGGCTTGCCACCGGGAAAATGATCCGGAAGATAATGCCCGTGGTGCTGCACCCGTCCATGATGGCCGCCTCGTCCAGCTCTTTGCTGACGCCCTCTATGTAGCCCGTAATGAGATAAAAACTCATAGGAAAATTTACCGCCGCGTACAAAAGGATCATGGGCCAGTATTTATCCCGGAAGCCAAGCTCGGTAAACATGGTCACCACCGGGATCAGCATGGCATAGGGCGGTATCATCAGGCCCAGCAGATAATACATCCTGAGCGCCCCGGAAAACCGCAGCAGCTTCCTCGCCACCACATAGGCGGCCATGGTCACCAAAACCACCACCACCAGGCAGGCGCCGAAGGAAAAGATAAAGGAATTCAGCACCGCCCGCAGAATACCCACATCCACCACCGCGGAAACGTAGTTACCCCACTCAATGCGGGAGGGAAGGGCAAACATGGTATTCCAGATCTCCGTGTTATTTTTGAAGGAAGAAACCACGGTAAAATAAATCGGATACACGAAAATCAGGAAAAAGAACACCGCCAGGATACGGTACAGGATATCCCCCGCTTTCAGTTTTTTCATACCGCCGCCTCCTTTTTCTCACCCCGGGAAAACAGTCCCGTCAGAAGGACGCTGGCCAGGAAAGACGCCACGATCAGGAAGGAGCCCATTGCGTTGGAATACCCGTAATTATTATAGGTAAAGGCATTTTTATACAGCAATGTGCCGAACACCTCCGAGGCGCTGCCCGGGCCGCCGCCTGTGGTCACATATACCATCTCAAAGGTTGTAATAGACCCCACCACACAGTTTAAAAGGAAAATCTGGAAACTGCTTTTCAGCATGGGTATCGTGACATAGCGCAGCTTCTGCCAGCCCTGGGCGCCGTCCACCCGGGCCGCCTCGTAGACATCCTCGGGTACGGCCGTCAGCCCCGCCGAGAAGATCAGCATATTAAAACCGGCATAGGTCCAGGCATTGATGACCGTGATCGCGTAGATCGCATAGGTCTGGCTTCCCAGAAAATTCACGTCCACCCCCGTAAAACCCAGGCTCTCCACCAACGTAGCCAGAGGACCGCCCTCGGGATACAGCAGGAAATACCACATCAGCGCGATTGCCGTGCGACTGATGACCTGGGGCATGAAATAGCTGGTTTTTAAAAGTCTTTTCCCTTTTAACTTCGACTGGATCACCGTGGCGAGAAAAAAGGCCACCGGCAGGATCAGAATACAGCCCGAGAGAATAAAGATCCCCACATTGGTCAGCGCCGTAAAAAAACGCCTGTCCGTAAACAGCGCCACATAGTTTTTCATCCCCACGAATTCCAACGGCGAATTGGGGATGCCGTTCCACTTAAAAAGGGAAAGCCGGAACACCGAAATCATCGGATAAATAAAGATAAACGAATACAGTAAAAACGCGGGCAGGCTAAGCAGCAGGGCTTCCGCCTTTTTCTTCCTGCTCATCACACCGGACACGGCTCGCACCTCCTTTACTTATGGCGGGAGAAAATCTCCCGCCCCTTGATACTTTGTAAATCGCCATCAGCTCCCCGCACCGTAGGCGTCCACCTCGCCCTGGATACGGTCGGCAATATCCTGGGCTTTATCCCCGGAGAAGATGGTCGTCACCTCCGTGCGCACCACGTCCATCAGGGATGTCATCGGTGAAAACTGCTCGATCTCCCCGATCATGTTCGTGGCCTTGTTGTAATACTCGTTGAACTGCGTGGTCAGCGCGTCCGCCTCTATGGTTTCGTCGAATTTCACCGGATAAGTGCCCGCACCGGACTGGGCCTCATACATACCCTCATAGTATTCCTGGGAAGTAAAGTATTTCAGCACGCGAACCGTAGCGTCATAGTCCGGGTCGCCGGGTTTGGAAGAGATGGCCATGAAATCATCCGGGCCTCCCATCCACTCATCCTTGAACTCCGGCTTCTCCTCGAAATAGGGGAAACCTTTACAGACGATATCCCCTGCATTGGCAAATTCATTGATCGTGGCGATATTCCAGGAACCGCTGAAAATGATCGCCGCTTCTTTGTTCTCCAGCTTGGCCAGCTCGCCGTTGGCATCGTAGGCCAGATTATTGTCCCCAAAGATCCCGGCCTCCTGCCATGCCTGCATTTTCTCGATCAGGCCTAAAGTCTCCGCCCCGTTCCATGCCTTGTCACCGGCGATCAGGTCATTTTTCAGCTGGTCGCCATAATATTTCATGGAGAGGGCCGTGAGAAAATGTCCCGCACGGTAATTGTCTTTGGCGCCGAAAGCCATCGGAATGTAACCCGCCTCGATCAGCTTGGGAGCCGCCGCCTCGATGGCTTCCCAGGTTTCCGGAAGCTCCATATTAAGCTCGTCAAAGATTGCCTTATTATAGAAGCAGCATACGCCATAAGGCGCCGTGGGCAGCCCGTAGGTTCCCTCCACACCGTAGGCCGAATAATCTACCGGGGCAAACAGGGCGTCGATATATTTCTCCGTCCATGCCGGATCCTCCTCGATCAGCGAAGAAATATCCGTCACCACGCCGTTGGATACATAGTCCAGATTCGCCGCATAGCCCAGGAAATTAAATACCTCGATGGGGTCTCCGGAAGCCACCGATGTCTTAAACAATGTATCCCGGGAATTTTCGTCGGAAATGGACACATCCTCCAGCTCAATATCCGGGTTCTCCTCCTGGAATTTCGCTACCATATCCATAAAGTAACGCTCGCGCACGCTGTCCGGATTGCTGTACCTGGTCAGGATACGCACCTTCACTTTCTCTCCGCCGGCAGCCGCGGGCGCCTCGGAGGCCGCCCCGCTGCTCGAATCCTCTGCGGCCTGGCTGCTCTCCGGCTGATCCGCCGCCTGAGATGACGACTGGGCGCCGCCGCCTTGACATCCCCCCAAAAGTGATACCGCCATCGCGGACGCCAATACCGCACTCATTATTTTCTTACGCATGATATCCTCCCGTTCTTTTCCTCATTGTAACTGTGCCATAAACTCACAGTTGTCCTCTTGCCGCTTTGTATACTCGCGAACGTTATGATTTGCCAACGTTATCGCCCGTATATGCCCGCGAGCGCCAATAAATCTGGAAATTATCTGTGCTCGCAGGTATAACTGATCAGTTTCCCCGCAGCCGCGTTATTTTTTTCACAGTACTGTTGATGGTCTTATCATACGCAATTTGCCGACTTTACACCATGTAATGTCTTATTCTATTTTGGTAAATATTTTAGGTTACGTAACCGGGTTACCTCCTATTTTCTCCGCCTGGCCTGGGAGGGGGAGATGCCATAGTATTTCTTAAAACAGCGGCTGAAATAGTATTCGTCGCTGTATCCTGACAGCTCCGCCGCCCGGTATACCTCCACCCCCTCCCCTGCCAGAAGCTCCCGGGCCCGCTCCAGGCGGATCGCCGTCAGATACTGGGTCATAGACACTCCCATATCCTTCTTGAATACAGCACTTAAGTAGGCCGCCGTCACGCCCATCTGCCGGGACACCCCGGCCTGGGTCAGACCGGCGTCCCCGCAGTGCTGCTGCATGTACCGGCACGCTTTCTGCACCACCGGCAGGCTGCGCTCCTCCCCGGCCCGGAAAGAGCGGCTGTCAATCAGATCCCCCGTCATGCGGCAAAACCACGCCGTCACCTCCCCCAGGGACGCCATATGCTCAAAAGCCGCGTCCAGGCTCCTGTATCCTCCCATGAACCAGCGGAGCTCCAGCCCGGACACCGCGCAGGCCTCGGATATCCCCAGGAGAAGCCGCTGGGCATTCTGCAGGATATTCTCATAATTGCATCGGTTTTCTCTCATATGGGAGAAAATTTCCCGCACCGCCGTCTCGCAGCCCGCTTTGTCACAATTTCCCACACAGGCCTGTACATGCCGGATCTCGGCCGCGGGCACCTGATAGCGATTCTCCGTCTCCCGGGCAATGGTCTCATAAACAAGGATATCCTCCGTAAAAATTTTCGTATTATTGAGGGCGCTTACCGCCTCCTTATACGTTTTGACCAGCTGTCCGGTTCCCCTTCCCCGGGCGCTCACGCCGCAGTGCACCTGGGTGGACAATTTCCCGGCCAGGATCTCCCGCATCCGGGCAAATTCCCTGTCCTGCCGCTTTTCCTCCCCGGGCTCGCACTCCCGGAATACGATGCAAGAGTGGTCGTACAGATCGCAGATTACCGTCAAACCCGCCTGTTTTCCCATGGCCTCCCGGCCCGCCGCGTAGAGATCCCGGTAGCGCCCTTCCAGGGACAGATCCTCCCGGCGGTATCTCCAGATCACGAAAAGAGCGATCCGGTAATCGCGGTCCGTATTCACCCCCATCTCTCCGACTTTCTCCCGGATCTCATCCTCCCTCTCCGCGGCAAACCCATAATGAAAAAGCTCACTGAAAAAATTGGACTCCACGATCAGCCGTGCCGTCTGCTGTTTTTTGTCCTGGGCTTCCTGCCGCAGCTTCTCCCGCTGCTGCCGGGCCAGCTTTTCATGCAGCTCCCCCAGTACGCCGATAAATTCCTCTTCATTCACCGGCTTCAATATATAATGGCTGACGCCATAGGTGATCGCCTGTCTGGCATAGGCGAAATCACTGTGGCCGGTCAGAAAGATCACCGGGATTTCGTTTCTTTCCTCGCGGAGCCTTTTCACCAGCTCAATCCCGTTGATCCCCGGCATGGCAATATCAATGACAGCCAGGTCATATTGCTTTTGCCGGAGCAGGCGCAGGGCTTCCGCGCCGCTCCCCACATCGTCCGCCACCTCATATCCCATAGCCTGCCAGTCAAATCCCAGCAGGATCCGTTTCCTGACCAGCAATTCGTCGTCCACAAGAATCACACGAAACATCCCCTCTCCTTTCTGCAGGACATACAACAACCACGGCCATCCATGCCGCAGCCTCTCCTGCATTAGCGCGCCCCATCGCCTGCCCCCGGCAAAACCCCGCTGTCGCTTCTGTCCGGCAGCACGATCCGGATCACCGTACCCACCGGCCGGGGAAGAATTTCCAGCCCGTAGCTGTCTCCGAAATACAGCTTGATCCGCTCGTCGGTATTGCGCAGCCCGAAGCTTTCCATCCGGAATCCCTGCCGTTCCCCCACCATGATCTTTTTCCGGGTGAAGGCGTCGATGCCCGTCCCGTTATCCTCGACTTCCATAATCAGGCCCTCCGCCTCCCTGCGGATCCGGACACACAGCCGCCCTCCCCGCTCCATATCTTGGAAACCGTGATGGATCGCGTTTTCCAGAAGGGGCTGCAGCGTCAGCTTGCATATGTGGTTCTGCCAGAGCTCTTCTCCACAGCAGATTTCATAGGTGAATTTTTCCGGACAGCAGATCTTCATGATCTCCAGATAATTGACAGCTATATCCAGCTCCTGCTTCACGGTGATGATTTCTTTTCCCTTGTTCAGTACTCCCCTGTAAAATCCGGACAGGAGCTGGATCGTGCGCATCGCCAGCTTTTTCTCATCCATCACGATCAGACCGCAGATACTCTCAAGAATATTGTAAAAAAAATGAGGCGTCATCTGCATCTGGATCAGGGACAGCTCCGACTCCCGCTTTTCTGTCTCCTTCTCGACGATCTCCTGCATCAGCGTCCGGGTCTTGTCCACCATCCGGTTGAACTCCAGCGCCAGGGTTCCGATCTCCCCGCCGTCCTCCACGATCACCCGTTTGTCATAATCCCCCCGGCCGATCTCCACCATAGTCTCGGTGATCCGGCTTAAAGGCCTGGTGATGGAGGTCACGAGAAAACGCACCAGAAACAGGCTGGCCATGAAAATCAGAGCGCCAAGGCCCACCAGGCCAATCCCGTAAAGAATGAGCGCCCGGATATAGGACGCTTTCGCCACCTCGCTGATCACCGTCCAGTTCTGCCCGTCATAGTCTTTCAGCACATACCAGGCCTCCCTGTCCTCCGTCGTCAGAAATCCGTCCCGGCCTCCGGCTTTCTCCTCCGTCTGCCTGTACCAGGATTTCTCTCCCAGCTCCTGGTACAACAGCTCCTCATCCCCTGCCAGGATGACCCTGCCCCCGCTGGCAAAATATAGCCGGATATCGCTGCTCATCACCGTCTCGTACAGACGGACTGCCTCGCTGTTGGGGATCTCGATCTCCACCGCTCCGATCAGCCGGCCGCTGTCCATACTGTAGACTTTGCGCACATAGCTGATACAGTCCGCATAATCTTTGTCCCGCGCCTTCTTCCAGGGACTTTTGTGCAGTTCCAGCAGATCCTTCTGCCTGTCGGAAGCCAGAAAATCCCCGATCCGCGCCATTTGCTGTCCGCCGTACTCTCCGAAGCATTCCAGGCTCTCATTCACGTAACAATTTCCCTGCAGGTCATAGAAAGCGATCGCGCCGTAGCCGCCCTTTTGCCCGATATAGCTGTTCAGCACCTGTTGGATCAGCATATACTTTTCATGCTGCTTGAGGATATCGCCGGTGAGGAACTGATCCGAATTGCCCAGAAGGGTCTGGCAGCTCTCCCCCACCAGCACCGAGACTGCATCGTTTTCCACCCCCTGGAAAAACATGTCCATCTTTTCCAGCACCATATCCAGATCCTTCTTCACCGACGCCTGGGTCTGATCCACCAGCTGCTTTTCCAGGATAAAAAATACACTGCCGATAAAGCAGGCCGTGGTGACGATCATCAAAGCGGAGATCACAAAAACAATCCTCTCGGTGATGCCCTTTTTATAAAAATACCCCTTGATCGCTTTAATACTCTTCTTCATCATTTCCCGTCCCCTCTTTTGTCCGCGGCCTCGCCGGTTTTGCGGAACTGCCCCGGCGTCACCTGCTCCCATTTGCGGAAAGTATGGCAGAAAGCGCTCTCGCTGCGGAAGCCGCAGCGGAAACAGATCTCCTTGGCGGAAAGCCTGGTACTTTTCAGCAGGTATTTCGCCATATTGACACGGGAGCGGAGGATATACTCATGGGGCGTAAACCCGGTCTCCCTCTTAAAAAGACGGGTATAATAGTACAGACTCAGATTGACCTGGCGGGACAGGGTTTCCAAGGACAGCCCTTCCTCGCACAGATGCTCCCGGATATAGGCCACGCTGGCCTCGACCACCCCCGAATAGGAATCCTTCTCGGACGCCGACTCCGCGGAAAGGGCCAGCGCCGTCAGCAGATCCGTGATCCGGCCGGCCATCGCCACCTCTTTGATCCGCTCCCCGTTGCGGAACTGCTCGTACAGCCGGTACAGCTCCGAGACAAATTCCGCCGGATTCCGGTGGGAGAGGACGATACCGCCCTTTTCGGTGATATACTCGTAATATCCGCGGCTCATGGGGCCGTCGAAATGCACCCACAGCGCTTCCCACTCTCTCCCTTCCGAGTAATAGGCATGGGAACGGTAGCAGTCCAGCAGCACCGTCTGTCCCGCCCTGGCCCGGAAAATACCGTCCCCCGGGCTCACCATACAGCTTCCCCGGCAGATATGCATGATCAAAAAGCTGTCAAAGGTCTCCCTGTGCAGGAAATAATCCTTTTCATAAAAGGAATGCCCCACCACCAGCGGATAAAAAAATGTCTTCTGTGCCTGCGTCCCCGGCGTGTGCAGAAAATATTCGGACTTCTTTTTAACGCCTTCCTCCCGTGCCATCATGGCGGAATCCTCCTCTGTGTTTTCTTGCGAATTGTATATTTACAGTTCCCGCAGTCTGTACCAAACCATGGGTTTCTCTTATTAATTATAGTCTCCCGCCCTGTATCGGTCAATTTACGGGGGCGGATTATTTAGGGCAATTTTTTACAATTACGCGGCAAATTTATCTAATGACATTATTCTGTTTTCCCTTATAATATTTCCCAAAAGAACACAAATTTTGTGCAGGAAAAGGCGTTTTTTATTTTCCGCCCTCCTGCCTCTTTTTCACGAAAGGAGTTCGCCAGAGATGACATCCAGAGAGCGATTAATTGCAACTTTAAACCATGAGTCACCGGACCGGATCCCCCTGGATCTGGGCGCCACCAGCCAGACCGGCATCAACGCCAGCTCCCTGTACCGGCTGAGAAAAGCACTTGGCCTTCCCGAGCACCGCATCCGCGTCATCGAGCCCGGACAGCTTCTGGGGGAGGTGGAACCCGACCTTTTGGAGCTTCTGGGCGTGGATGTTGTGGGGCTTTTCAATACCACCAACTATTTCGGCTATAAAAATGATAACTGGAAAAAATGGCAGATGGACGACGGCACCCCCGTGTGGATGGGGGGTGGTTTTGCCTGTGATACCGACGAGACGGGGAAGACCTACGTCTATCCCCAGGGGGACAGGACGGCCGAATATTCGGCTATGATCCCCAAAGGCGGTTCTTTCTTCGACAGTGTGCCCAGGGCCCATTTCGACTGGGATCTGGACGAGGAAGACTTAAAACCCCTTGAGGATTTCAAGGATGATTTTTCTGTGGTCTCCGATGATGAGGCCCGTTACTGGGAGAAAAAATCCATCGAGCTTTATGAAAATACGGATTACGGCATCGTGGGTATGCTGGGGGGCGGAGCTCTGGGCGACGCCGCCGTCATCCCCGGCCCGGCCGTCAAACATCCCAGAGGCATCCGCCGGGTGGACGACTGGCTGATGGCCCACTCCCTCTATCCCGATTATATCCGCGCGGTATTCCGCTACCAGACCGATATCATGCTGAAAAATCTGGAGATCTACCGCCAGGCCGTGGGCGAGCGCATCCAGGTCGTCTGGATCTCCGGCACGGACTTCGGCAACCAGATCGCCGGGATGATGAGCCTGGAGACCTTCCGCGATCTGTACAAGCCCTTCTACAAAGAGATCAATGACTGGGTGCACAAAAACACGGGCTGGAAGACCTTCTACCACACCTGCGGGGCCGTCTGGGATTTCCTTGATGATTTCGCCGACATGGGTCTGGACTGCTTAAATCCGCTGCAGCTCTCCGCCCGGGGCATGGACGCCGTGAAGATCAAAGAGCGCTACGGCAAAGCCTTCACCTTCTGGGGCGGCGGCGTGGATACACAGAGGGTGCTGCCCTTCGGCACCCCGGAGGAAGTCCGCCGCCAGGTGCGGGAGCGGATGGATATCCTGGGAAAAGACGGCGGGTTTGTGTTTAATACCATCCACAACATCGTGGCCAACGTCCCCGCCGAAAATCTGATCGCCATGTATGAGGAGGTCACGGGGAGGACATTGCGATAAAACAAAAAACAGGAAAAAGCCCTCAGCCATGGTTCCTACCCACAGCTCAGGGCTTTTTCTCATTCCGCATGCGCCGCATTCTGCTCCTTCTCGCTGCCTTTCCGAGACTACACTGAAATAATGCACGTTTCATTGTAATAAGGAATCCATGAATCGTGTGTTAAAAACGACATGTTTTCTGCTTTCGCCTGGGCAACCAGCATCCTGTCAAACGGATCATGATGGGGCGGAGCATTCTCGGCCCGGGTAATCGTTTCCAGGGCATACACATGCCTGTCGCGCATTTCGGCGGGTAAAAAACCTGCCTCCCGGCAATATTCGGATAACTCTTTGCCTGTAAATGTCACGTTTTCCGGGTGACTGGCATGTTTAATGGAAATCTCCCATATTGATACAACGCTGTAATAGATTGCGTTGTCCGGATCCATAATCAATTCCCTAGCTTTATCTGAGAGTCTCGGATCATCATTCAGAGCCCATATCAGAATATGGGAATCAAGCAACAGATTCATAAAGGCACACCTCCGAACAACTCAGCAATCTCATCGTTATATTTATCCAGATCATCCGGAGATTTCAACTTACCCTTAGCAATTCCGATCCGTTTGGAAATCGGAACGTCATTGTAAACAGTCATCTTTACAACAGGTTTCCCATATCTTGCAATGATGATACTGTCTTCTTTTCCCGTCTCAATCAGCTTTACGAGCTTCGAGAATTCTGTTTTGGCTTCCAAAATATTGACTTGCATTCCTCACACCTCCACAAACTTTAGTCGATCCGGCTATGCTGGTCTTGTTGGTCATATTATATGCCAGGCATACTATAATATCAACCCTAAACTGCATCATTCCCCGTTTTCATATTTCCAGAATTCGTTTCCAATGCTATAATACTCTTGTGACCGAATACTTTCCGGCCTGGAGGACCCGCCATGACTAAACAAAAGGAACTGGAACGCTACAGCATCATCACAGAAAAAAATCCCCGGGAAATCGTGCTGCTCCGGGGAAGCGGCTGCCGGTGGCGCCGCTGCGCGTTCTGTGATTATCATCTGGACTACAGCCATGATGAGGAAGAAAATTACCGGTTAAACCGGCGCGAACTGGCCAAAGTCACGGGCCGTTACCACTGTCTGGAAGCCATCAACTCCGGCAGCTTCTGCGACCTGGACGAAGACACTATGGCCCTCATCGAACAGACCTGCCTGGACCGGGGCATCCGGCAGCTCCATTTCGAATGCCACTGGATACACCGCGCAGAGATCCCCGCCGTCCGCCGCCGTTTCGCAAGCAGAGGCATCACGGTCAAGATTAAGAGCGGTATCGAGACTTTTGACCATGATTTCCGCGAAAACGTTCTGAAAAAGGGCATCGACGAGGCCGATCCGGCCCGCATCTGCGCCCCCTTTGACGAGATCTGCCTGCTGTTCGGCCTGACCGGGCAGACCGGCGCCTCCATGAGGCGGGACATCGAGACCGGTCTGGCCCTGAATGAACGGGTCTGCGTCAATATCATGACCGAAAATACTACCGCCGTCCGGCCCGACCGGAAAGTCATCGACACTTTTCTGAGAGAACTCTATCCCCTGTATGCCGACGATCCCCGGGTAGATATCCTCATGGAAAACACCGATTTCGGCGTGGGCGGCGAACACGTTTGCCGGAAATCCCTACTTCATCAGCCTGGATGCCCTGGTATCCGAGGGTCTTCTGACCGCCGATGAATGCGACACTACGGATTTCGGGGACAGGGAAAACGACATCGACTACAAAAAACTTTACGATAACAGATACCGCCTGAACCGGCCCTCATCCGTGGGAACCAACTGGCGATGGCGGCTGAAAAAAAAGAATCTCTCCGATATACTTCAGAAAGAGATCCTCTCTGTCACCACATGTTACGGCCGACCCCCTCTTTAGGCCTGCTCCAACAGCTCCGGCAGCTCCGTGATTGAGCGGATCACACCTTCCGCTCCCACGACTTCGCCAAAACCGTAGGCCGCATGGATCATAGCAGTCCCCGCCTCGTGGGCCGCGTCGCAATCCCCCTGGATATCCCCTACATATACCGGATATTTCAGATGATTGCGATCCGCCACAAGGCGGATATTTCCCGCTTTCAAAAGGCCCGTGCCGCCCAGGCTCTCATAATCCGCAAAATATTTTCCCAGATTATGGGCCTTTAAAAAGGCCTCTATATATCCCGCCTGGCAGTTACTGACCACCGCCAGCAGGTACTTTCCTTCCAGCGCTTTAAGAGTATCCTCCAATCCCTCATACAGGACACCCCCGTGCTTTTCTATATAGGCATTCTCCGCCGCATACAGCTTCTCTGAAAGCCTTCTCAGCTCCTCATGTCCCGCACCCGGAAACAATTTCCCAAAAAGTTCCTCCATGGGCAGCCCCATACAGCGTTTCAAATCCTCCGCATTCTTTGACTCATATCCCAGCTCCGGAAGCACCTGGTTCCAGCTCCTGGCAACATTTTCCGTAGCATCCCACAATGTCCCGTCCAGATCAAAAATCACTCCGTCAGCTTTCATATCTTAAACCGCCTTTCTTTTCTATCGAATTTTCCGTAAGAGCATACCACACTCCGCGCAAAAAGAAAACCCCCGGCATACCCTGCCAGGGGAATAACAAAAAGGCCGAAGCCGCAGCACAACCTATACTTCCAAAAGCTGATAAAATTCCTCCAGCGTCAGCCCATGGTTCTTCAAAAACCGGGCCGCCCGCTTTCCTACATACCGGAAATGCCAGGGTTCATAATCCACCCCTGTCACCGATGATTTATCCTCGGGATAGCGGAGCACAAATCCATAGTCCTGGCAGTTTTCCCTGAGCCACCGGTTTCCCACCGATTCTTCCTGGCTTTGATCCATCTCCATATTTCCCGATACCAGTATATCCAATGCCAGCCCCGTCTCATGCTCGCTGCACCCGACCGGCATGGTCTCCCGGTAAATCTCATCCAGAGCCTCCTCCCGGCTCATCCCCTCCGCCATCAACGCATCGGCTTCCTCATCAATCAGCTCCTGCTGTTTTTCCCGGCTGCGGTACGCCGAGGCAATCCAAAAGGTGTGGCCCACATCCGCGGCATCTGCGAACATGGCCTGCAGATCTCCGTACAGGCGGGAAGACGCCTCCAGTCGCCCGCCGCAGATCTGTTGGAGCATGGCATCATAGGCGGGGCTTAAAGGATTCTCCCGGTTCACCAGTACCAGCTGTTCGGAGTTTTCCCGGTATATCTCGTTTGCCTCATCTTCGGAAACAGCAGCTTTCCGGCTCTGCACCTGTGCGCTGCTGCCCGCCTCCTTTTCTTCCCTCGTCCCGGAAAAAACTGCCATGCTCTCTCTGTCGGCGACGGCCTGCCGCCACCGATATATCCGGCCGCCCGCTCCTTCGGAAAACCAGTGGGCCTGTATAATCGCCGCCAGCGACACCGATACCGCAACCGTAACCGCCAGCTTGCGCGCCTCAAATCCGGATCGTTTTTTCATTATGGCTATCCCCTTAGTATCCATTTCTGCCCCTCCTGTCTTTTCTGGCAAGAAGGATAGCATGGCCGTGTTTCTGTCTTTTTGCATTTATGCATCTTTTTTGTATCATAATAAATACCCGCTCTCCGTTTACTCCACCTGCGGGTATTCCACCGTAAAAGGAATACTCAAACTGTAAGTATTACTTTCATAATTATAGGTAGACAGAACTTCCATGGTATATCCGTCTCCCAGGCCTATGGATACCGGCAGCTCTACGTACCACCCTTCCTCCGCGTTATCTTCTATAATACTATAGAACACGTTTTCCAGATAATAGATATTACTATAAGGGTTTTCTATATCAATATAGTCCTGATCACCCGGCTCCTCATCGGCTGCCGCATTTTTGGTTGCGGATCCCGGACTTTTTGCGGAGCTATTCTCCGCCATCCGCTCGCTTCCGTCCGGAACAGTGCCTGCGTAATATTCCGCAAGCTGCCCCGACAGGCTG
>DPJQ01000016.1:26512-35388 GCA_003542935.1 Lachnospiraceae bacterium
GCCCGACAGGCTGTTCAGCAGCTCCGCTGCCAGCTCGGCCCCGTTTCTTCCTCTGCTTTTTATTCCCTGGATCAGCCATTTTTGCAAAGCAAAGTACATTCTGTCGGCGTCTGCCCCGCCCACCAACAGGCTGTAAAACTTATGGTACTGCGCATCCGCCAGGATGACGATATGGTCATCCGCATTTTCCAGACGATCAAAAACGATCTCCCAGTAACTGATCCGCCCTTTCAGCCGGTCTCCATTCGCGGGATAAATGCTTCGCAGCTGCCGGTATCCATAGGTATACTCCGCCAAGTCTACCCCTTCAAAAAGAATCCCTGCATCATGCAGCCGATCCAGTTCCCCCTGCAGAATTTCTTTCAGCTCCTCATCCGTCACCTGTGTATCACTGGCAGGAGGCAGAATCATGGATGTCAGCTCGATCCCTCTGGACTCATAATACCAGATATCTTTCAGCTTTTCGGTTACGGAAGTATAGTCGTTGGAATACACGTTCACCTCATTTTCCGCGTATTCGGGGTGGTTCAGGGTGCGCTCGTCGTTGTAATGCCCATAGACCTGGGGCAGGCGCATCACACCCAATACCAGCAGGGACAGGCACAGCAGCATACTGCCCGTGGCGGCCATCTCGCCGAACCGTCTTTTCTTTCCCTGCATGGCCTGCACCTCCTCTCCCTTTGTCCCGGCCGTCACATCGGCCAAAAACATATAAGCGTCCGCAGCTCACGTGCTCCATTGAATACCCGCCATGAAATAGGAGCCGTAATATTCGCTCCAGACTCCCAGGCGGCTGCCGTCCGCCTTGATGACAATACTGTCCTCCACCTGAATACTCCAGTCCTCACCCGGAAACTCCTGCATACATTTTTCAAGAAGCACCGCCAGGTTTTCCACCCTGTCTCCCCTTGCTTCCCCCCATTCTATTTCTGCCTCTTCCTCCGATATCGTGATACCGTAATATTCGGCAAATCCCTCCGACAGGGCGTCCATCAGCTCAATGGCCATCTCCGTACCGGATCTATACTTCTCCTGCATTTGCACGGCCAGATATCCTCCCTGGACATCATTGTCCGTGCCGGCGTTTAGCCCGTCCATAACTATAGCATACAGTTTATGGTACTCCGCATCCATCTGGACGCTTAAAAGCCCTTCTTCCCCCTCATAACTGAGAATCCAGTAGCTGATCCGCCCCTTCATGCGGTCGCCGTTACCGGGATACAGATCGCACAGCTCCCGGTAGGACTGGTCATATTCGGACAGATCGATCACCGCATGAAGAATCCCCAGTCCATAGAGACTGTCCAGCTCCTGCTGCAGGTATCCGGCCAACTCGCTGTCCGAAACCTCCCTGTCACCCGCTGCCGGGAGAGATACACTCTGCAGCTCGATACCGCGGCTCTGGTAAAACACGATATCCTGCAATTTTTCCTCCATAGACACGTAATCGCAGGCATAAACTTTCACATCATTTTCCGTGTACTCGGGGTGGTTCAAGGTTCGCCTGTCACTGTAGCTTCCGTAAACCTGGGGCAGCCGCATCACCCCCAGCACCAGCACGGCCAGAAAAAGCAGCATGATACCCGTGGCCGTTATCCGCCCCGGCAGGCTCTGTTTTTTATGCATTGCCCACACCCCTTTTCACCGGCAACCCCTCCCGGGGAATCTGTCCTTCCCGGGAAATCATTTCTTCTGCTATCCCATGATCCGGCAAAACCACCAGCACACCTGTCCCCTTGCCCGGTTCACTGTCCATGTACCATTTTCCCTGATGCAGTTCCACGATCTTTCCGCAAAGGGCCAAGCCGATACCGGAGCCCCCTTCCTTGCGGGCCCGGGATTTATCCACCATATAAAAAGCCTCCGTCACCCGGCTGAGTTCTTCCCTGGGCATGCCCACGCCGTCATCCAGAAAAATGATCTGGTAACTCCCGGGAACCGCCTTGCCGCGAACCCATATATGCCCTCCCCTGGGACAGGCTTTCCTGGCATTATCGATAATATTACCAAACAAAGACAGCAAGAGATCCCTGTCCCCGCAGACCTGCCCCGGATCCATCCGAAACGCCAGCGTAACATTTTTTTCCTCAAGGAGCTTTTCCGTCATCTGCCGGAGGGCATCCGCCAGCTCCTCCACATCCAGAAGGCGGAAAGCCACGTCCTGCTTATCCATGCCAATAAGCTCCAACAGCTTGTGGGACAGCCGCTCCAGGCGTTTCCCCTGCTGGTAGATATAATCCGCCGAGGTCAGCCGCTCCTCCTCGTTCATATCCATCATCCGCAGCATGTCCGCATAGCCAATGATAGAAGTCAGCGGCGTCTTCAGTTCATGGGCGAAGGCTGCCGTGAAATCTTCCTGTCTGCGGGCCGAGAGACGAAGCTCCTCCATACTCTGCTCCAGCCGGTCCGCCATATGGTTGAAATCACCGATCAGCTCAGCCACTTCATCATGTCCCCGGGGCTTTGCCCTGCTGGAGTAATCCCCTTTGGCAAAACGATCCGTCACCCGGGAAAGATCCCGGATCGGCTTCGTCAGACCGTGGGCAAACAGCAGGGCCCACACGGCCACCGCACAGAACGTAATCAGGATCGCCACCCTGTACTGGCCGTACAGCCGCTGACGATCCTCATAAATATAGGAAACATCCACATTCCGTTCCATATAGTAGACATTTCCTTCATAAGCTATATAAAACAGAGCCTCCAGATAATACCGCCCGTTCTCGTCCGATATCTGGCTCACGCACTCCGATTCCTCCAGCGGGATATCCACGAGGCTGCTCACATAATCACCTTTCTCAAAAATAGCTTCTTTCCGGGAATTGTAAATGCGAAACACATTTCTCTCATTTCCCATACTCTCCCAGATGGATTCCGCGATACTGGCCGCATTCTCGTCGTTGATCTGCTCCTCGGGCAGATTCTGCAGTGCCGTCAGAAAAGCATACTGATACATCTGGTTTTCCCGGAAGCTCCGCTCCTTTTCCCGGTTCAGAGAAGTCTGATAGTTGGCGTTCAGCACCCAGACGCCGAACAGGGCAAAGGCCAGAAGCGTCGAAACCATCATTCCCAAAAACAGTTTTCCGTACAGTTTCATACCTTCACCCCACCGACTGCCTGATGTCTCCCCTGTCTCACATTACATGGAGGCGATACCCGATCTTGTACACAGCCTCGATCTGGCTCTCCCAGCCCAGCTTCCTCCGAAGGCGCTGGACATGGAGATCCACCGTGCGGCTGTCCCCCATATAGCTGCTCTGCCATACCTGCTCATAGATGGTTTCCCGGTACAGGGCGATATTCGGATTCTGGGCAAACAAAAGCAACAGTTCAAACTCTTTCAGCGTCAAGCTGATCTCCGTGCCGCCCTTGGTCACGGTGCGTGAGGGTATATCGATCACCACGTCCAGCACTTCTATCATCTGATCCGTCTTGTGGAACCGCCGCAGCACGCTCTCGATCCGTGCCAGCAGCTCCACCACCTCGAAAGGCTTGGCGATATAATCGTCCGCCCCCGCTTTCAATCCCTTGACCTTATCCGCCGTCGTTCCCATCGCCGTCAGAAAAATCACGGGAATGTCAAACTGTTTCGCATACTCCAGAAGCTCATACCCGTTCACCTTGGGCAGCATGACATCCAACAGGCACAGGTCATAGTGCCCTTTCTCCAGACGGTCCGCTCCCTCCAGACCGTCGTAAGCACAATCACACTGATAACCGTTCTTCACCAGGTTCATACGGATCAGATTCGCGATCGGCTCCTCATCCTCTACTACCAATATTCGATTCATATACTCCACCTCATCTGTAGTACTTTCCCGGCCTGCCCTTATTCAGGCCGAAAATGCCCACGATTACTTTACCCGGTAATTGTATCATATTTGTATCGATGAAGGAAAAAATATACGAAAATCTGCAAACTATTCCAGAAGTGCCCTGGCCGTAAATTCATCCATAAAAAGATGTGTTATGTAGTGCCCTGCCAAAGCTCCTTTGAGTGCCAGGGCTTTTCTCTTATCCATCACCACACCGATCCGGATCCTTTTCTGAAGAATTGTGTCCAGGCCGATAGCCATGATCCGGTTATACAGCTCCCCGTCGCGGTAGGAGCCGTCCGCCAGATAATGCCGGGAACAGATATCCCCCACATATCCTTCCTCCAGCATACTCTGATATTCTTCCTCGGTAAAATACCCGCCCTTGATCAGTACGGAATCCGGACTCAGGCGCCCCACGCTGAACATGAGAACCGTGGTGCGTTCAATCAGATCCATCATATTGCGGACATTGGGATCCCGCATCAGAACCTGGGCGGTCTCCGAATTTCCCACCCTGGAAGGTACCGGCAGCGTATAGCCGAGGGCGTGGTAGTTTTCGGCAAATCTGCGGATCACACTCTCCGCACCGCTGCTGCTGGCATTGCAGGTAACACTTCCGTGAAGGCTGACGATCCTGAGATCGGGTATGGCTTTTGGAATCAAATTAGAAGCAATCGTATCCATCGTGGTTCCCCAGGGAATGCCTAAAATATCTCCCGGCTTCAACGCCTGGTTCAAAAAGGGTACTACGGCCGCACTGACATCCCTGCCGATGACCTCCGGACTGTCAATATCCGCATTGACCACTGTCACCTGCTCCAGTTGATATTTTGACTTAATCTCCAACTCCAGCTCATACTGGCTCATCACGGGAAGATGCAGATGAAACGTCACGTAATGATTATCCACCGCTCTTTTCAGCATACGGGATATGGTAGCCGTGGAGAGTTCCTCACTGACCGCGATATCTTTCTGGCTCATTTGCAACAGATAATATTTTTTAACCACTCGAATAAATTGACTGGAAAGCATTTCCATAATGATCCCCCTGTTTTGCATATATACTTAGTGTAACACGCCCCCAATGATATTTCTACCGTGAAAATACACAGGGCTCACACTCCGCGTGCGAACCCTGTACCTTGATCCTATGTTTGAGAAAAATCATTTACACACAAGAGGCTCCGCCATCTGCAGCCTTCCCGCATACTCAGACATTAAAAACGGCTTCGCGGACAACCCTGGTCATCTCACAGGGATCACCATTTTCAATCACATCTTTCAGCCTGTCAAATCCGATCTTATCCACCATGCCGTCGTATGCTTTCATATTCAGAACACTCTCCCTGGTAGCCTGATAGGAATTTTCACGATAGGGGAAGATATCTACAGCGATAAAACCGTCATAATTCACTTTGCGGAGAGAGTAAAACATCTCAATATATTCTGTAAGCCGCAGAGAGCCTACGATCATATCATCATCCCACAGATTATAGTTATCGTTAGCATGGATCATGAACAGTTTATTGTAGCGGGCCGCCACCTCGATATTCTGTGCCACGCTCTGCTGCGCCTGGAACACATGGCCGGTGTCGATAGCGACGCCTACATTTTTCCGGTCCACCTCCATACAAATCAGAAGAGCCGTCATGGTAGTGTCCACCAGGCAGCGGTTCCTGGGCTCGCGGATCTTTCCCTCCAGGGTCAGGTTGACCTCCGGGTTATAATCCGCCAGCTCCCGGACGGACTTGATCAGATAATCCCACTGTTTCGTATAATCCGTCTGCAGGGGATAGTCAAAGCCGTCCTGGCCCAACCACAGATTCACGCTGGGCTTTCCCACCAGAGCCGCATTGAAATCAATATTCTGGCGGATCAGCTCCATGGCCTTCTTTCTTGTCTCCGCATCGGATGCCCCAAGGGAACCTTTCTGCCAGGCCCTGTCGCCAAACACCTGGGGCAATACCGACGAAGCCACCAGGCCGGAACCGGTGAGAATCTCATTGACGGTATCCGGCCGGGAGAGCGGGCCCTCCGGCGCCTGATACAGATCCGCGCCGTCCAGCACCTGCATTTCCTCCAGGCTCTTGATTACATCTGCAAATTCCACCTTATCCACCGCAGGGTCTTTATACCCGCATTTCATAAACCGGTCGGAAGTCTGTCCCAGTGACCCGATGATTGCGCTGTATTTTATATTGCTCATATTCTGTTCCCTCCCTGTCTGTTTTTATCCGTTTATTTATGCCCCAAAGCCGCAAAATGGGCTGCCCTGTCCGCGATGTCCGGGAAACGCTCCACTGCGCCGGCTCCAAACATACCTTCCGACAGCTCCCTGGCAGCAGCTTTCTCATGCCCGATCACCGCCCAGGTAGCCGTATCAAATCTCTTTTTCTCTTCCGCCCCCAGAGCCGTATTGATAAAAGGCTGCCGGGGCTGGTTGATATCCTCGCCCAGCACCTCCAGCATATTATATTTCGCGCACAGCCGCTGCACCCTCGCAAGCTGTTCGGGCGTATTTCTCGCCGGCGCATAACTGAAAGCGCGAACGTCGTATTGGTCCAGGCAGAAGAAAAGATCATCCAGTATTCCGTCCTCAAAACGCTGTACTTTTTTATCCCCTGTAACGGATTCGCCGGTCACATCTCCCACATAAGTATAGGTGGGAATACATCCCAGGGACTGTATGTACGGTATGGCTTCCCGAACATCCGGCGCCTCCTCATGATTAGCCGGAATATACATTTTCTCGGAAAAATAACCTTTCAGCAGATTTGTCAGATCAAAATCGTAACAGGGATTTTTCCCGTCCGTCAGATATCCGGCGACTTTATCCGTAACCGGAATGCCCAGATCCTCCTGCAAAAACCGCAACAGGCCGCTGCCCCGTCCATACCGTTTTGTCATCTGGCGGCCGGCGGCATAGAGAATATGGCGCTCCGTGATGCTGCCCTTTTCCCGCCACCAGGATACCGGAATCACATGCCTGTCAAAATCCAATTCCATACCAAAGGGCCGCAGTATCTCATCCACCCGGCCCGTCATCTGCCGGTTCCTGCGCTCCCTGGCTCTGCGAATGGGCTTTAAGTAAGCCTCCACCGCCTCCAGGGATGTCGTCGGGACACCGTGCACCGGGAAATAGCCCACGGAAAGCTGATCCGGGTTATTAAATTTCTGTCCTCTTAACGGGGTATCATCCCAGTTGAGCCGCACCTCAAATCCGATGGTGGGGGCGATCCCCATGATGTGGCAGGCTTCCCGGAATTCCGCGGCCCCCGCCACGGATTCGTGATCCATCAGCCCACAGGTGGAAAGCCCCGTCTGATAAGCTTTCCAGGCGATCCCCGACGGCGAATAGGGTGAGAAAGAATAGCGGGAGTGCACATGATTGTTGCACTCATGATTCTGTTTCACCGCCGGTATGGTTCCGTCGTCAATCCATTTTCTCAATTGTCTGAGAGCGTTCAGCCTGTCTTCGCAGTTGTCTGCATTCAGCTGTGTTATCTGTCTGTTGATCTTTTCGTCCATAAATTTATCCTAAATGTGTAATGCCTCGCGATAATATTTTTTCGTTTTTACCCAGTAGTCCTGATCCTGGGGCTCGTAATGCACAAGCTCACTGGATGCGGCACACATGGCGCGCCCCTCTTCCAGTGTGGAGATCTTGCCGTCGGCTATGAGCTGGAACAGCAGATTTCCCACCGCCGTCGTCTCCACAGGCCCGGCCACCACCGGTATCCCCATGGCATTGGAGATCCACTGGCAGAGCAGATGGTTCTGGGTACCACCGCCGAGAATATGCAGAATATCCATCTTCTCATCAAGGGTATCCAGCACCTTTCCAAAGCTGTAGTCTATCCTGCAGGCCAGGCTTTTGAATACGCAGCGGGCCACCTCGCCCATGGTCTGCGGCACATACTGGCCGGATTTCTCCATGAAATCCCGGATTGTCCGGGGCATATCCTGCTGGGAAGCCGTAAACTCCAGATCGTCGCAGTTAAATACGCAGTCATGATCCGGCGCCGCCATGGCCGCCTCACAAATCTCACCCCAACTCACGTCACGGCCCAGCTCATACTGCCAGTATTTCCTGCACTGCTGGATCACCCACAGGCCGTTAATATTTTTTAACAGCATGCTTTTTCCAAAGACGCCTCCCTCATTGCCAAATTCAAAAGCCACCACTTCCGGATTCGTCAGCGGCTCATCCAGCTCCATACCGGAGAGGGCCCATGTACCCAGGCTCACAAATCCCCACTTTTTGTCCTGGCTGGTCACCGGTATGCCGGCCACCGCCGAGGCAGTGTCATGTGTAGCCGGAATGACGACCCGGATCGGCGGGATACCAAGCTCCCTGCATACCGACTCTTTCACCGGGCCCAGGACTGTTCCCGGCTCGGACAGTTTTGTAAAGATATCCTTGCGAAAGCCCAGTATGTCGCAGATTTTCTCCTCCCAGCAGCGTTCTTTCTGATTCACCAGCAGCGTCATCGTCGCATTGGTAAACTCATTGGAAATCTTACCGGTGAGCAGATAATTTAAAAGATCCGGCATCATCAGCAGATGGGCGCCATGCTCATATTCAAAACGTTTATATTTTTTTAGCTGATACAGTTTATATATACCCATGATCCGGTTGCAGGGCCCCTGGGAGAGGGCGAAAAGCTCCTCTTCGGACAGAATCTCGTGCATCTCGTCCGCCAGCAGATGCTGTCTCTGGTCCCGGAAATAGATGGGATTTCCGATCAGTCTGCCCTGGTCATCGATGAATCCGAAATCACAGCCCATGGTATCGATACCTATGGAACGGACATCGGGATATTTATTCACGGCAATCCGTATGCCGTCCTTGATATCAGAATATATCCTGAGAATATCCCAGCAAAATTCTTCCTCATTGCTGAATACAGGCACATTGTCAAAACGGTGCACCACATCAAAGGATATCTTTCCGTCGGTCACGTCTGCCACGATCACGCGGCCGTTGCTTGCCCCCAGATCTACCACTATATAGTTATCCGACATATTTTCTCCTTTCGTAACTGTTCAGTACCTTCA
>DPJQ01000136.1:0-4046 GCA_003542935.1 Lachnospiraceae bacterium
TAACATGCTTGAAATGTATCTTTACGAAACCAATACTCTGTTAGAACAATTGGACGAGCTTTTGATAGAAGCGGAAAAGAACAAAGATTTCACCACCAACGATGTCAATGAAATTTTCCGCAGCATGCATACGATCAAAGGCTCATCTGCCATGATGGAATTTTCCACCGTGATGGAAATTGCCCACCATATAGAAGATCTTTTCTTCTATATTCGTGAAAATGGCCTGGACTCTCTGGATGATTCGCATAAAAGCGATCTGTTCAACCTGATGTTCCAGTCTGCGGATGCTCTTCGCGCGGAAATTGAAAAAATCGAAAACGACGAGCCCCTTAGCACTAATATCGACCCAATCATATCAAATATTAATAGTTTTTTGGAAAAAATCAGTTCCTCCGGCGGTAATAATGCCGAGGACAGCTCTTCCGGGGAAGCGCCCGCCGCACCGGCTGCCGATAAAGAAGCCATCGCCGCCATCAACCAGGAACTGGCCGGCTGCCCCGAGAGTACCCTGCCCTTCTTCATCCGGATCTTTTTCGAGACAGGCGCCGGTATGGAGAACCTGCGTGCCTTTATGATCGTCACGGCGTTAAAGGACATCGACCTCGTTTTCGAGCATTACCCCAGTGATGTGGAGACCAACGCGGCCACGGCAGAAGACATTGTCAAGAACGGTTTTTTCGTTGCCCTTTCTTCCCATGAGGATGTTGACAAAGCGCTGGCCGTAATGAAGGATCAGAACAGCGTAGAGACCTACGAGGTCATCGAAAATGTTCTGGCAAAACCGGCGAAGCCCGTACAGGAAGAGCCGGCCCCGGCAGCGGCCGCACAACCCGAAACGCCCGCTCCCGCACCGGCCCCGGCAGCCAAGAAGCCGGCCCAGTCCGCCAGTCACAGCGGGGCGCCCGTGAAGCAGAGCCTGATCAGCGTGAATCTGTCCAAGCTGGACAGCCTGGTCGCCCTGGTGGGCGAGATCGTTATCACGGAATCCATGGTAACATCTTCCCCCGACCTGCAGAACCTTAAACTGGATAATTTCACAAAATCCGCCCGCCAGCTCAGGAAACTGACCGACGATCTGCAGGATATTGCCATGTCGCTGCGGATGGTTCCCATCTCCGGCACCTTCCAGAAGATGAACCGTATCGTCCGGGATATGAAAAAGAATCTGAACCGGGATACGCGGCTGACACTGATCGGCGAGAATACAGAGATCGATAAGACCGTCGTGGACAACATCAGCGACCCGATCATGCATATCGTCCGAAATTCCATGGATCACGGCGTGGAGGAACATGTAGAGGAACGTATCGCCGCCGGCAAGAATCCCCAGGCGGAAATTATCCTGTCCGCCACCCACACCGGCAGCGAAGTGGTCATCACGATCAGCGATGACGGCCGCGGTATGGACACGGACAAAATCCTGGCAAAAGCAGAGCGCAACGGTATCCTGACCAAGCCCGCCAGTGAATATTCCAAAAAGGAGATCCTGGCCCTTACCATGTTACCCGGTTTCTCCATGAACGAAGAGGTCACCGAGTATTCCGGTCGTGGCGTCGGTATGGACGTAGTGAAAAAGAATGTGGAATCTGTGGGCGGTACGATCACCATCACCAGCGAACTCGGCAAAGGAACCTGTACCACCTTGAAGATCCCCCTTACCATGGCTATCGCCGACGGTATGGAAGTTTCTGTAGGCAGTTCGCTGTTTACGATTCCGATCACCAACATCCGCCAGTCTTTAAAGGCACGCCAGGAAGAAATCATTTTCGATGCCAGCGGCAATGAGATCATCAAATGCCTTGATGAATTTTACCCCATTATCCGGGTGCACGAGCTGTATAATATTGAAACAGAAATCACCAACATTGAAGACGGCATCCTGATCTGGGTGGAGGCTGCAGACAAATCCTACTGCCTGTTTGTGGATGAACTGTTGGGTGAACAGCAGGTGGTTGTCAAACCTCTTCCGGCTTTCCTCAGCAATTTCAACATCAAGAATTCCGGCATCAACGGCTGTACGATCCTGGGCGACGGCAACATCAGCCTGATCCTGGATATCGGCAACCTGTATGCGGTGTCCAATATTCAATATTAAAATCGTATAGAAACTGGAGGAATCATTATGTCAGCAGCTACAGCAGAAAATACAACGGCCCGTCAGGCTCTGGAAGGGAATACCCATGTTCCCACCGAACGTTTTTTGACTTTCACCTCTGACGGACTCAGCATCGGTGTCAGTACCAACTATGTCATTGAGATCATCACCGACCACTCCATCACCATATTGCCCCAGGTGCCGGATTATGTGAAGGGTGTTATCAATCTGAGAGGCCAGATTATCCCCATCATCGATATCCGGTTGCGCATGGGCAAGCCGTCCATCGAATATACGGAGACCACCTGCATCATCGTACTGAATATCAACTCTACACAGATCGGCATCATCGTAGACGCGGTACAGCAGGTTATGGACATTAACAAAAGGCAGATAGCTCCCGTACCGGTGGAAAACCAGCAGGAACTGATCAACGGCATGATCTCTTCCGGCGACCGCTCCGTCATCCTTTTCCTGGATTGCGAGCAATTACTTCAGACCTATTAAGCAAAGGAGTGAACAGGTGTGTTAACTATCAATGACAATGATTTTCAGCGGCTGGTGCAGTTTGTGCACCAACATTACGGTATTGACCTGTCCAAAAAACGCCAGCTGATCACCGGACGGCTTTCCAACACTATTGTCTCCATGGGTTTTAATTCTTTCAAGGATTATATTGATCATCTTCTCAATAACCAGAAGCCGGATGACCTGGAGCTGATGCTCAACAAACTTACTACTAATTATACCTTTTTCATGAGGGAGGAGAATCATTTCGAACTTTTCAAAAACACCATTCTCCCTTATCTGGAGAAAGAAAAGAAAGATCATGTTTTGAGTATATGGAGTGCCGGCTGCTCTTCCGGGGAGGAACCCTACACCATATCCATAATCCTGAAAGAATACTTTGGGGCTAAAGCAGGTATGTGGGACACACGGGTGCTGGCTACAGATATTTCTCAAAACGCTCTCCGGGCGGCGAAAAATGCCGTCTACGATGAGGATTCTTTAAAGGAACTGTCACCGGAGTTGAAGCGGAAATATTTCAGCCCCACCAGTGAAGCCGGGGTATATACAGTTTCAGACGCACTCAAAAAAAATGTCATTTTCCGAACCTTTAACCTGATGGATCCCATTCGTTTCCGGCTGAAATTCGATGTCATTTTCTGCCGGAATGTTATGATTTATTTTGACCAGCCTACCAAGGAGGCTCTGGTGAACCGTTTTTACAATGCGACCAATCCCGGCGGTTATCTTCTGATCGGACATTCAGAGGGGTTGAACAAAGCGACATGCCCCTACAAGTACCTGATGCCTGCGACCTATCGTAAAATATAGTTGCAAAGCCGCTTTTGACCTCTCAAAAGCGGCTTTATTCAGAGTAATAGCTTAAATCATTTTAAGAAAGGATGTTTCCCATGATCAAAAAAATCAGAGTGCTGGTGGTTGACGACTCTTCTCTGTTCCGGCAAATGATCATTCAGTATTTGTCCGAACAAAAAGATATAGAGATCGTCGGGTATGCCATCAATGCCTACGATGCACAACAAAAAATCCCTCAGCTTCATCCCGATGTCCTGACCTTGGATGTGGAGATGCCCGGCCTGAGCGGTATTGACTTTTTAAAGCAGCTCCTTCCCCGTCATCCTATCCCTGTTATCCTGGTATCATCCCTGAACCTGAGTGTATTTGACGCTCTGTCAGCGGGCGCTGTGGATTTCGTACGCAAGCCGGATATGAGCTCGCAAAACACAAAAGAAATGTTCTTTGCCACCCTCGTCACAAAAGTGCGGGGGGCTTCAAAAGCCAAAGTCCGTATCACCCGTCAGCCCGGCGCCGCACCGGCCGGCAGACCCCAGGCCGTTTCAAAACCCATGCCGTTTCCGCCGCTGTCCCGCACGGTACTGGATTCCACCATCATAGCTCTGGGGGCCTCCACCGGCGGCAC
>DPJQ01000136.1:4341-8537 GCA_003542935.1 Lachnospiraceae bacterium
GGGGCCTCCACCGGCGGCACGGAGGCCACTCTGGCCGTACTTGAGAAGCTGCCGGCAAATATGCCGGGTATCGTAATCACTCAGCACATGCCGGAAGGCTTCACCAATATGTATGCAGAGAGGCTGAACCGGATTTGCAGCCTGGAAGTACGGGAGGCGAGGAACGGGGACGTCATCAAACCCGGCCTGGCACTCATTGCCCCGGGTGCCAAACAGATGGAGGTGGTGCGTTCCGGCTACAACTACATCGTGCAGTGCCGTCCCGGCGCCAAAGTCAGCGGCCACTGTCCCTCCGTGGATGTACTGTTTTCCTCCGTGGCAAAAAATGTCGCTATTAATAAGGTAGGCATTATCATGACCGGTATGGGCAGCGACGGAGCCAAGGGCCTTCTGCAAATGCGCAATAGCGGCGCCTTCACTATCGGCCAGGATAAGGAATCCTGCGTCGTATACGGAATGCCCATGGTGGCTTATAATATGGGGGCCGTATGCGTACAGGCATCCTGCGACAATATCCCATCTGTGCTGCTGAATCATTTGAAAAAATAGCGGCTGCGGACGGATTCTTTGCACCTTGGGGGTTATGAATCTGAAAGTTGTGCCGATACTTTTATATAGAGAATAATATTGACAGTGAATGAAACTGATCCCATTTTTGAGAGGAGCTCAGCATGAAAATATCTATCGGTACCATTTTAAATAATCATACGGAACTGCGTTCCGTTTCCCGGAATGCTTCCGGCGTGGCCGCAGCTCCTGACAACGGACATAGTTTTGACGCGGTAATTATAAAATCCAACCCCCGGCAGATCGAGGAACATACATTTGCCAAAGCCGTAGCGAAAAAGCTTTCCGCAGAAGTAAAAGAATCCGCATCTCCGGAAAGAGTTCAGGCTCTGCAGCAGCAGGTTGCGGAGGGACGCTATTCGGTTGACGCTTACGCTGTTGCTTCCCGGATGCTTTTGTCTTAAGGAGGGCACCGCAGATGAAGGATTTTTCTGGTTTCATTGCGGTCATCAGGGAATTGATCGCACTTTTCGAGGGATTGATTCCTGTGGAACAGGAAAAGCTCGATGCCGCCATAAAAAACCGGGTTTCTTTTGTAGAGGAATGTATGCATAAAGAACAGGCTTTTGTCCTGCAGCTTAAAGGGCTGGAACAAAGACGTGAAACCCAGCAGAAACAGCTGGATATGGAGAATTATTCTTTCCGCCAGATTCTGGATCAGGTTCCGGATGAGACAGCCGTCATACTGAAACCGCTTTTTGACCGGTTGAGCACGCAGATTCAGCTCTTTCAGTCGATCAATGACAGCGCCAGAGATATCATAGAAGTCAATCTTCATGTGATCCGTTCCGCTCTGGCCAAACAGGCCGTTGAAAAAGAAAACGCCGGCGAAGAGACATATTCTGCTTCCGGCGCCAAAAAAGATACTCACGACGGTAAACATTTTACCAGCCGTTCCGTTTAACAGACCAGGAGGAAATATTTTATGCTTCGTTCTACTTTTGCCGGCTTCACCACGGCACAGCTCGGCATGGCAGCCAGCCAGCGCGCGTTGGATGTTGTCGGCCAGAATATTGCCAATATCAACACACCGGGCTATACACGCCAGCGTCTGGACATCGTCAGCCTGAATACACAAAAAGGCGATTTCTATAACGCTGATTCCGTTATAAAAGTGGGATACGGTGTTGAGATGACCGGGATCTCCCAGCTTCGCGATCCGTTTCTGGATATTCAATATCGTTCCCAGATCGCCAAGGTGGGAACTTCTGATGCCCACTCTGCCGGATATGAACAGCTGGCTACGATTTTTGATGAATCCACTGTGGAGGGCGTACGGGCAGCATTTCAGGATATTACCAGCGCTTTGCAAAGTTACAGCAATGAATCCGGCAATGACGAGTTTGATTCTATGGTGCGTTCCAATATGCAGGTGCTTATCAATCTGCTGCGGGATGATTCGATCCGGCTTCAGGATATCCGCACCGATATGCAGGTCGGCTTTGCCAGTACGGACATTGTCGATGTCAACGAGCTTCTGGAAAATATTGCCAACCTGAACAAAAATATTAAAAACAGCCAGATCCTCGGCAATCCTGCCCTTGAACTGCAGGATGAGAGGAACAGTCTGCTGGATGAACTGGCCAGTTATCTTCCCATCACCACAAATTACAGGCAACAGACCGTAGGGCCGGGCTATTCGGTGGAAGTACTGGACGTTGTTTTTACCGACACCAACGGCAAAAAATATAAACTGATTTCCGACGGGGAAGCCGGCAGCTTCAGCGCGGATGTCAGCGATATACCGGTTCAGCTGCATGTGTCGGATTATAAAGGGGATACGGCGAACATCACGGAGCTTCTCGGAGACGGCACGTTAAAAGGCACGCTGGACATTTTGAATAAATCGGGAGATTTTGACAACACGGATGTCAAGGGCCTGGGCTATTACGAAAAAGCGCTGGATAACCTGGTGGATACTTTCGCAAAGGCATTCAATGAGGCAAACAGGGCGCTTGTAACGAATCCCGATGGAACCGTGGTGATTCCTGAACAATGGGAGGACCGTCCGCTCTTTGAGACAAAGGACAAGAGCGATACGTTTACCGCCCAGAACATTAAAATAGCCGATAAATGGCTGAGCGGTGAATACCGGATCACGAAATCCATCATTCCCATTGACGGCAAGATCGGTTCCACTTCCAGCGATAATATCAACAACATGCTTAACCTGATGGGTGCAAGCCATACCTTCCAGGTAAAGGTAGACGCAACCAAGACCGTCAAATTTTATACCGGCTCTTTCCACGACTGTTTTGCAGAACTGGAAAATACGCTGGGTATCGATGCAAAATCCGCCGAGACCATGCTCGGCAATCAGATCGCCGTCTTAAACCAGACGTCCAACTCCCGGGATGCTGTTTCCGGCGTATCGCTGGACGAGGAAGGCATGAATCTGTTGCATTTCAACCAGTCCTACAATGCGGCGGCCAGACTCATGACTACTTTGGATGAGGCGCTGGATAAATTGATCAACGGCACCGGCGTAGTCGGAAGATAATCAGGAGGTTTAGGATAATATGAGAATTACAACAAATGCGCTATTGAGAAATTATAAATCAAATCTTTCGGCATCTATCTCAAATCTGGATTCCGCAAGAACCAAGGTTATGACACAGCGCAAATTTAATTCCACCAAGGAGGATCCCTCCAGTGCCTTGCGTGCGGCGGTTCTGGAGCGCAAATATGTCCGGAACCAGGATTATCTTTCCATGGTCAAGGACGTCCACTCTTTCCAGAATTCACAGGAAGACGCGGCGATGCAGATCAACACGATCTCCCAGAACCTCAGCAAAAAGTACGGCCTTGAGGCACTGAATGGCACAAACGGTTCTCTGGAGACCCGGCAGACCTACGCAGCCGCCTGGCGCGGCGCCCAGGAAAGTCTGGTTCTCTGTCTGAATTCATCCTATGAGGGACGGTACGTATTTGCCGGTAATGACGGAAAAGAGGCGCCGTTCAAACTGACCACGGACGCCGACGGCAATCAGACGCTGACTTACCGCGGTGTTGATGTAAACGTTCCGGCTAACCAGGACATTCTGGATCAGATGTCCAGAGATTCAAAGGATTACATCAATTCCACCTATATTGATCTGGGATTTGGCCTCAATATAGACGCCGGTAACATCATCGATTCTTCCAGTGCCTTTGACACCAGCCTGCCGGGTATTGATGTGGTAGGATATGGTCTGGATGATAACGGCATCAGCAAGAATATGGTTCTTCTGGCCGGACAGATTGCCGACGTGTTGGATGACGAAGTATTTGACGAGGCAAAATATAAACAGCTTTTGAATGCGTTCGACGGCATCGGTGAAAATGGGCTGTCTTTGAATCAGGGCCGCAACAGAGTACTTGAGAAAATCACCAATCTGGGTACACAGTCAGAGTTTTTGACCACCACGGAAGACCGTCTTGATTCCAACAGGATCAGCCTTTCCGAACAGATTGACAATGTTGTCAATGTGGATATGGCGGAGGCTATTATGAATTTCTCTTGGGCACAGTACGCATATAATGCTGCGTTGAAAGTCGGAAATAATATCCTGACACCGTCTTTCATTGATTTTATGAGTTAACGATAGTTTTATTCGTCGTAACTATTCAGTACCTTCACAGTTACGATG
>DPJQ01000085.1:0-4230 GCA_003542935.1 Lachnospiraceae bacterium
GTGAAGGTACTGAACAGTTACAAATTACGGTCAAAAACAACGGAGAAAATTGTACCGTTTTCATGGGAGCTGTCCGCCGAAATATGTCCGCCCATACGCTCTGTCATCTGCTTCGTAATGGACAGTCCTAACCCATGGCCGCTGGTTCCTCCCTGACGGCTCTTGTCTCCACGGTAGAAACGTTCGAAAATATGGGAAAGATCATCTTCTGGGATGACTGTATTATGATTCTGAATTTCCAGCTGCACCCGATGCTTTATCTTTGTCAGACGGATCCGTACCTTGCCGCCACTTGGTTCATACTTGATGGCGTTCTCCATCAGGCCGGTAGCAATCCTTTGCAAATAGTCCTTGTTCGCCCGGAGCGTAATATCATCCGCGATTTCTGTTTCCAGCATAACATTTTTTTCATATGCTACCGATTCCAGCTGAAGGGCGGCTTTCATAACAACTTCGGAGATATCTACAAGTTCCATTGTCAGAGGAGAGTCACGACGTTCCACATCCGCCAATGTCAACATTTCTCCGATGAGCTGCTGCATATTTTTCGCGGCGTTCTGGGTGCTGTCAATCCATTTGGACAGGCTGTCAGCAGTTGCCTGTGGGTTTTCCCGCAGGATACTGTTATTGGCAAGAATCACAGAGAGCGGTGTTTTCAAATCGTGTGAGACATCCGCCACAAACTGTTTTTCCCGCCGCAAAGCCTCCTCCATGGGGCGGATCGCTACTTTAGAAAACTGAATACTTACCAAAAGGAAACAAAGCATTGCCCCTGCCCAAATCATCAATAAGACCAGAACAAGGCTCAGCATTGAATGGCCAATATAACCGGTGGAGGCAAGCGCAATTTTATAAGGGTATCCATTTCCGGTACGGTAATAAATGGTGCGGTAGTTCCAGAGGGTTCCAAAGCTGTCCTCCCGGGCTATGACCGCCTCCAAAACCCGCGAAAGCGTTTCTTCGTCAAAAAAAGAATCTTGAGACAAAATGGAAACATCGGCTTTTTCCGGCGTATAAAATACAGTCATGATGTCTTTTTGCCGCTCCGGCCTTTGGCTGTTATTTCCCATTATCAGCGGGGCTTCCTGACCGGCGGGGGGTCTGCGGACTGCGGAAGAAGTACTTTTGTCCCCTGGCGGTTGGGAAAAGGAATCCAACGGCTCCACTACCTGCTCCATGCTTGTCCGAAGGCCGTCATAGTAGTCCCGGTACATGTAGACCGCAATCACCGTCACCATAAGCAGCAATATCGCTCCAATCAAGAGCATATTGAGTTGGACAAACCGTTTCCTGTATTCCTTCATGGCTCCATCTCCAAATGATAACCGATTTTTTGCAGGTTTTTAATGGCCACATGGGACTTCAGATACCGCAGCTTTTTCCGCAGAAAAGAAATATAGGCCTCCACATTGTTGTCTGTGATGTCGGAGTCCATGCCCCATGCCCGGTCAATGATCAATTCCTTCGTAAAAGTCATCTGTGGATCGCCCATCAGCAGACGGATCACCTGAAATTCTTTCGGGCTGAGCTGCACCGTCCTCTTTCCGCAGGAGAGCTGTGCCTTATTCAGAGATAAGGCCACATCGCCAAAGGAGATCTCATTTATAACTACCTCACCGGTTCTTCGGGTCATAGCGCGGACGCGGGCCAGCAGCTCATCGGTGTCAAAGGGCTTGGTCAGGTAGTCATCAGCACCGGCATCCAGCCCTTCCACTTTATCCGGAACCGTGGTCCGGGCGGTGAGCATCAGCACCGGCGTTACGATTTTCTCGGTGCGGATCTGATGCACCACGGAAAATCCGTCCAGCCTGGGCAGCATCACATCCAGCAGGATCAAGTCATAGGAAAAGCCTCGGATATAATCCAAGGCGGACTGCCCGTCACTGACCCAGTCCGTGATGTGTCCAGCTTTTTGTAAAATATGTTCCAGCGCTCCGGCCAAGGAGCTTTCATCCTCAACGATTAGTATATTCATCCGAATTCCTCCCGTTTAAGTAGTGCTGTGGTAGTAAAACATTCACAGTACGATCTGCGCTTATACTATATCATGATACACAAACTTCTGAAAAACTTCTGAAAGAATTTGTCCGCCGGCTTTCAGAACTTTTTCAGAAGTACCTGTATAATAAAAAAGACAAGGAATCGCCCGCTGCGAATGCCCGGGATCCGTCAAGCGGATTCACAGCCTTGTAGACAACGGCACGATCAACTTCAATGGCCACACGATCACGCTGGCTGATGGCACCGTGCTTGGCGAATGAACAGGAGGACTATTTTATGACGAGCCCAAAGAACCAAAACAAACCGAAGCGAGCCGGTTGGATTGTCTGTGCGGCGGCGGCCGCTTTGATGATCGGCTTTTTGCCCGCCCCGTCCAACGCGGCGTCCGGCACTTCGTCCGCAGACAACATCTTCACTTTTTCCGACGGCAGCATTAGCGCATCCGGAAACGGGACGGGCCATCAGATCAACGGCACGGATCTGGCGATCACCGCCCCGGGTACCTATGCGCTGAAGGGGGGCTGTGACGATGGCAGCGTCACCGTCGAAAAAGGAATCACCGGCGTTGTGCTGGTACTGAACGGGTTGACATTGTCCAGCGCCGATACCGCCCCCGTCTCCTGCGAAAAGTCCACTGAAGTGACTATTGAGGTGGCCGCAGGTACCATCAACACGCTGACTGACAGTGGGGAAAATAATGACGAGACATATCCTGGCAACGAAAATGCCGAGAATGCTGTCATCAAATGCAAAGACGGCTCTCAGGTCATAATCTGCGGCACCGGTACGCTGAACATTAATGCCAACGGCAAAAACGGAATTAAGTCCGGCGCGGCCACGGAAGCCGACGGCGAAGCCTCTCTGACCATCCAGGAGACCACCCTGAATATTATGGCGTCCGTCAATGACGCCATTAACGCTGAGCAGCTTTTGAACATTGAAAGCGGCGCTCTGATCATCTCCGCCGAGGATGACGCCATTCATAGCGATCTTGAGCTGAATATCGGCGCCTCCGGCACGACCGGCCCCGGTATCAATATTCAAAAGTCCTGCGAGGGGCTCGAGGCAGCCACGCTGAATGTTTATTCCGGTGATATCAACATTACCTCCTCGGATGACTGCATGAACGCAGCTAACTCTGACCTGAACGGCTACGCCTTCTCCATGGCCATCTTCGGTGGCACGATCAATACCTATTCCTCCGGCGGAGATGGTTTTGACTCTAATGGCAGCCTGACCATTTCCGGCGGCAATGTGGTGGTCTGGACGGCCAGCATCGCTGACAACCAGCCTCTGGACGCGGACGGTATCGTCACGGTTTCCGGCGGAACGGTTCTTGCGGCCGGAGGAAGCGGCGGCATGGGGATGAATCTGAATGCATCTCAGCCCTGTGTCATTTTTGGAGCTGCCACAGGCATAAACGGACAGCAGCCCGGCAACACGGGCAGCCAGTGGTTCAACGGAAATTCTTTCTCCATCTCGAAAGGCAGTACATTTTCTATCCAAAATGATTCAGGGGGCACCGTGTATTGCGCAGATGCACCCTGTAATGCAGGCTATATGTTTTTCTCCGCTGCTGATCTGGTTTCTGGCAATAATTATAGTCTTTGTTCCGGCAACACAGATGTTGCAACCGAAAAATCACAGACGGGAACATCTGTCAATCAGCAGCCTGGTGGCATTGGCGGAACAATCCCCGGTAATCCCGGTTCAGTTCCCGGTGAAAGTACCGGCACGATACCGAATGGAGCGGTGGATGCCGGTCATGCCCAGAAAACGGCTGAGGAGGCCCAGAAGGCAGCCGAGGCAGCCCAAAAAGAGCTGGAAGAGCTGAAAGCCCGAGCCGATGTCCAGGCTTCCGAGCTGGCCGCGGCCAAAGCAAAAGCCGAAGCCGCAGAAAAAGTAGCCCAGGCAGCCATGGCGGAGGTCGAAAAGCTGATATCCGACAATATCAGCACAGCTTCTGTAGCCACCCTGACCAACATCGCCTGCAACAAGGTCCGTGTAAGCTGGAGCAAGGTAAACGGTGCGGACGGCTACGAGGTATACCGCAGCACTTCCCAAAACGGTACCTTTACGCCGGTCTCCGTCATAGAGAACGCGGGAACTGTCAAATACACCGACAGCAAGCTTTCCTGCGGAAAAACCTATTATTATAAAATTCGGGCCTACAAAGAAGCTTCCTCTGGCAGGATCTACGGCGCATACTCCGCCGCAAAAAAGATCAAA
>DPJQ01000085.1:4470-16538 GCA_003542935.1 Lachnospiraceae bacterium
GCCGCAAAAAAGATCAAATCGGTCCCGGCCCAGGGAACCATCAGCAAATTGACCGCCGGGAAAAAGACCGCCACCGTAAAGCTGAAAAAGCAGAGCGGCGTAAGCGGCTATGAAATATACAGTGCCGCCGGCAAGAAGGGTACCTACAAAAAGGCAAAAGCTATCAAAACAAGCGCTTCCCTGGATGTGATAATCACCAAACTGAAATCCGGGAAAACCTATTACTTTAAAACCCGCGCTTACAAAACCGTGGGGAAAAAGAAAGTCTACGGTGCCTGGTCGGCCATAAAACAAGTAAAAATAAAATAAGCCATTGCGTTGGTTCGGCCCGTTTCTCCGTATCCTCACAGCGAAATCTGCAGATACTCCCGGATACAGAAGGCCAGCAGCAGTTCAAACCGGCCCATGGTATCCTCGAGAGGATAGCCCAGCTCATCCTTGAGAATACGCACCTTTTTATTAATGGTGTTTCTGTGGCAATAGAGCGCATCGGCAATCCTCTGTATACTGCCGTTCTGCAAAAGGTACTGGTGCAGCACCTGAGTATAGTCGCCGCCGGTTCCGGCATCGTACTGTTCCACAGGGGAAAGCCGCCGGCGGGCGTAATCCTGCAGGATTCCCCGGTCAGTGACGGAGAGCAGAAGCTGGTATACACCCAGCTCCTCATAGGCCAGAACAGGGCGCCGATTATGGGCGGCAATAAGAGCGCAGCAGCGGGCATGGAAAAAGGCGCGGGGAAGATCTGCCAGGGTGGCGGCCGGACTACCGATACCTATGGCAATGTGGGCCTCGGGAAAGTGGCTTTGCAGGCGCCGGGCCAGGATCTTTCCGAAAGCATTGAGGCGATGGAGCTCCTTTTGGGGCAGCAGCAGAAAACAGTAAGTATCTGTGCGGCAGAGATGTCCCCGGAGAGCACTCTCATGCATCAGATGTTCGGCAGCACGGCTGATGTGGTTGTCGGTGTGCCGACGGGATAGCTGGCTGTCTGCGGGGGCACTGTAACTGATGTAGAGAAGTCCGTAAGACTGGTCGGCGCGGTACCCGTATTCTTCCAGCACGGTGAGAACGGCGGGGAGATCGCTTCTGTGGTGAACCAGGTTCAGCAGGGCGTGGTCGATGGTTTCCTGACGTTTGCTGTCGGTGAAAAGGCGGCTGTAGTAGTCATGGGTCACATCAGTAAGCAGCGTTTCCCAGGGCATGGTAAACAGTGGAAAGGCTTTATCGTCGCACAGGGCGATGAGAGCCGGAGTGATGTTCTCGGGCCGGATATACTTTCCCACGTTCAGAATCAGGCCACAGCTGTTTTCTTTATACATGCCCTGAACAAAATCGTACAGCCAGCCGGGGGATTCACGGCACAGTACGCCGGTGGTGATAATGAGTTCACCGCCGCTCAGATAGCCGGGACCGGCCAGAGACTCGGCAATATAGAGCCAGTTAACGGCCCTTTCCAATCCTTTTTCACCGGCGATCAACGTAAGGCCATAGCGGGATCTGGTTTCTTCGTAGAGGTTTTTTAACAGGACGGCCATGATGGGTGTTCCCTTTCCGCAGCCGGTCATCATGGAGAACGGATGCCGACAGCTGACTGTGATGTGCATGCTAACGATTGAAAATTCGGATATATCGCCTCATTATAGGGTGGTTTTTGGAAAAAAGCAAGACATAAACGAAAGACCATGTGCTGACAGCACATCAAAGAGCAGAAAATGTGTGCCCACAGAATCTGGAAAAACTGCAAAAAGTATGCAATACTCTTTAGAGACAGGGACAAAGGTGTTCGCGGCAGGCGGATGCCCTTGTCCTTTTTGCTTTGCCGGATGTGGCAATAGCGCATAGTCAAGGTGTTTCGGGTCGGCCAGAAAATCATGCAGGATAAGAGGAGATACAAAACATGTTAAGAACAGATTTGCCGAAAATCGTCACGGCGACGGTGCCGGGGCCGAAGGCCGCGGCCCTGATCGAGAGAAGAGAAGCGGCTACGCCCTCAGCGATCGGCTGTGCCTACCCTGTGGTTATCGCAAGAAGTGAGGGAGCCATGATTGAGGATGTGGACGGCAATAGATTTCTGGACTGGGTCGGTGGCGTCGGCGTACTCAACGTCGGTTATTCTCAGCCGGAGATCGTAGAGGCCGTCAAGGCTCAGGCCGATAGATATTTTCACGGTATGTTCAATATCGTTACTCATGAGGGATACGTAAAGCTGGCAGAAAAGCTGGCGGATATGGCTCCGGTTAAAGGGGATAAGAAAAAAGTGTTCTTTGCCAACAGTGGCGCAGAGGCGGATGAGAATGCGGTCAAGGTGGCAAAGGCATTTACCAAAAGAAATAATATCATCGTGTTTTCCGGCGCTTTCCACGGACGCATGCTGCTGACTATGTCCATGACTTCAAAAAAAGCTTATGCCGTAGGCATGGGCCCCTTTCCGGACGGTATTTACAGAGCGCAGTTTCCCTACTATTACCGCAATCCGGAGGGTATGCCGGAGGATAAGGCCTGCCAATATTATCTGGATTCCATTTATGCTGTGTTTGAGCAGTGCGCTCCGGCGGATACCATCGCAGCCATCGTGGTGGAACCGCTGCAGGGTGAGGGCGGATTTATCCCGGCGCCCATTGAGTGGATCAAGGCTGTCCGTCAGATCTGTGATGATAACGGTATCCTGCTGATAGCCGACGAAGTGCAGTCCGGTTTCTGCCGCACGGGCCGTATGTTTGCTTCCGAATATTGGAAAGAGGCCGGGATTCGGCCGGATATTATCGCGACGGCAAAATCTATCGCGGCCGGTGTTCCGCTGTCGGCTATTATTGCCGGAGAGGAGATCATGGAGTCTCCGGCAAAAGGAACCATCGGGGGTACGTTCGGCGGAAATGCCCTGGCCTGCGCGGCAGCTTTAAAGACCATAGAGATTATGGAGAGAGATCACCTGGCAGACCGTTCTCTGGAGATCGGAAAAACAGTTACCGAAAGATATGGGAAATGGCAAAAGAAGTATCCGGTGATCGGCGACATCCGCGGGCTGGGCGGCATGATCGGTCTGGAACTGGTGAAGGACCAGGGGACAAAAGAACCGGCGCCGGAGCTTACCGCAGCTCTGATCCGGGAATGTGCGAAGCACGGATTGATTATCGAGAATGCCGGTACCTACGGTAATGTTATCCGCTTCCTGGCTCCGCTTGTGATCACGGATGAGCAGCTGGAAGCCGGACTTTGTATCATGGAAAAAGCGTTGGTAAAATGTATGTAAGCAGTATAGACATTGTAAAAAACGATACAAGGGCGTATCTGACAATGGCCGGGTACGCCTTTTTGCATGGAACATATTCTGTGCAGAGGATGTTATGAAAAAAGGAGGAAAGTAACATGGCAGCAAAAGAACAGGTAATCAAAGATCTGGACAGGGTGATTGGCCTGATCAAGACGGATACCAGGGATATTCCCGCGGAGGAAAAGAAACAGATGGTTGCCGAGACGCTGGAGCATTTTGATCATTATGTCAGCCCCGGCTGGCTGAAATACCGTAAATCCGTCTCCTCAGACTCTGAGGGCGGCGCGGTTCTGGAATGGCAGGACGAAGGAGCATACTGTTACGGTTTGAATGGGGAGAAGTTTATTGACTGTCTGGGCGGTTTCGGCATCTATACCTGTGGCCACAGAAATCCGGAGATCCTGGATGTGGTGAAGGCACAGCTGGATCACCAGGCTCTTCATTCCCAGGAGCTTCTGGATCCTCTACGCGGCTATCTGGCCAAAGCCGTGGCGGATATCACACCGGGGGATCTTCAGTACTGCTTTTTCACCAACGGCGGAGCCGAGGCTGTGGAGATGGCTCTGAAGCTGGCAAGGATCGCCACAGGAGGCAGATGGTATATTTCTACCGTGGGCGCTTTCCACGGAAAATCCATGGGCGCCATTTCCATGGGCGGCAAATCTACCTATCGTGTGCCCTACACCCCGATGGTACAGCAGGTGCAACATGTGGAGTACGGTGTGGCTGAGGATGTGCGAAAAGCTATCCGCAACCTGACCGCCGTCGGCGAGAAAGCTGCGGGCGTGATCCTGGAGCCGATCCAGGGTGAGGCCGGCATTATCATCCCCCCCGCGGGATATCTGCAGGAAGTCAGGGACATCTGTGACGAGTACGGCGTGGCGCTGATCTTTGACGAGATCCAGACCGGTATGGGACGTACAGGTACAATGTGGAGATGTGAGGCGGAGGGCGTTACCCCGGACATTATGACTTTCGGCAAAGCCTTTGGCGGCGGTATTACCCCGATCACCGGTATTATCTGTAAGCCGGAAATGTGGACACAGCAGCTGGTCGATAACCCGTGGCTTTTAGGTTCGCCAACCTTTGGCGGCAATCCGATGTGTTGCGCGGCGGCTATCGCGACGATCAAATATATGTTGGAAAACGATATTCCCGGCGTATGTAAGACAAAAGGAGAATTTTTAAAGGCGGGGCTGGAATCTCTGGCAGCCAGATATCCGGAAATTATCCAGGAGGTTCGCGGTACGGGACTGATGCTTGCCGTAGAGTTCCATACCTGTGAGTTGGGCTACGATGTGTCCCGTGGCTTGTTCGCCCGCAGAGTTTTGACGGCGGGCACTCTGGTCAATGCAAAAACCATCCGGTTCGAGCCGACAGCAGTGATCTCTGAGCAGGATATCAAGGATGTCATTGAACGTATGGATCAGGCACTGGCGGATACGAAAAAACATTTTGCACTGTAGGGCCTGGCCTTCTGCCAAAACTGAATAGAAAACAAAGCGATGCAAAGAGGCATGGCCTGTAACAGGCTGTGCCTCTTTATTTACGCGGGCAACGAGCCAGGCAGTTCCCTTTATGCGGATACTTGGCGGCCCGCTTTTCTGGTATGAGGAGGATTGATATGTCTACCGGACTTATTGCTGTATTTATTATCATTATTGTTATTGTGGGCGCCATTGTTACCAGGCGGTGCACAGAATTTCTGTTTCTGGGATCCATTCTCGGTGCGCTGGTGCTGTACGGAAAAGATATGCCCATGGAGTATGTGGGTATTCTGGAAAGTGTTGTGGGAAATGAGGACAATGTGTGGCTGTGGCTTGTCTGCGGTCTTTTCGGCAGCCTGATCGCACTTTTGCAGGCGTCCAGGGGAACCTTTGGCTTTCAGCGGATCATGGAGAAGCTGTGCAGGACGGAGCGCAGGACCATGCTTGCTTCCTTTATTCTGGGTATTCTGATTTTTGTGGACGATTATCTGAATGTACTGACTGTCGGTGTCTGCATGAAGGGCCTGTACGATAAAAAGAAAATCCCGCGGGAATCGCTGGCTTTTATTCTGGATTCTACGGGAGCGCCGGTATGTGTTCTGCTGCCGTTTTCTACCTGGGCGGTGTTTTACGCCAATCTGTTTTATAATGAAGAGCTGGTGAACATGCAGTTTTCTTCGGGAATGAGCGCGTATGTTCACGCTATCCCCTATTGTTTCTATCCGTTTATTGCACTGTTTATCGTATTTTTGTTCTGCATGAACTGGTTCCCGAAGCTGGGGTCGATGAAAGCGGCGTATCAGCGTGTGGCTGAGACGGGTATGGTGTACTCTGAAGCCAGCAAAAAATACAACATGAGTGAACCGAAATATACCGGGGACGGCAGCGTCTGGGATTTCCTGATCCCGATTCTTTTGCTGGTGGCCGTGGGCATCGCCTCCGGCGAGATCCTTTTGGGTGTGCTGGTGGCTATCGTGGCCTGTGTGGTTATGTATGTGCCGAGAAAGCTTTTGTCCATGGAAGAATTTCTTAATCTTATGATCAGCGGTTTTGGCTCCATGCTTTCCATCTTTTTTATGCTGGTGGGCGCTTTTTCTCTGGCAAATGTCAGCTCCGGGCTGGGGCTTACGGAATATCTGATCAGCCTCGTGAAACCGTTTTTGTCGGCGGGAGCTTTTCCGGCCCTGTCTTTCCTTTTGCTGTCTGTCCTGGCATTTGTCACCGGTTCTAACTGGGGTATGAGCGCTGTAGTTATCCCGATCCTGATTCCCATGTGTGCGGCGTTGAACGGCAACGTTGTCCTGACTATGGCAGCGATTATCTCTGGCGGGGCCTTCGGAAGCCATGCCTGCTTTTATACAGATGCCACTGTGCTTTCTTCCAACAGCGCAGGTATCGATAATATGGAACATGCGCTCACGCAGTGGCCCTATGTATTTATTTCAGCAGCTTTGTCAACGGTTCTGTTTTTGGTCACCGGATTTGCCATGGCGTAAATCCGCAGATCAGTATATAATGAAAGGAGTCAAAATGAGTGTGAAAAAACTGTATATTAATGGAGAATGGGTAGAGGGAAGTGAAGGAAAAACCTTTCTTTCCACAAATCCGGCGACGGGGGAAGTGCTGGCCGAGATTGCGCAGGCTTCTGTAAAAGACGCCAAAAGAGCTGTCGCCGCAGCCAAAAAGTCTTTCTATGTGACAAGAGAATGGCGTGATATGGATTCCCAGGCCAGAGGTGATATGATCTTAAAAATCGCCGATGCCATTGAGAAAAACAAAGACGAGCTGGCCCGCCTTGATGCTATGGATATGGGCAAGCCGTTAAGAGAGGCGGCGGGTGATGTGGACGATGCCGTTCATTGCTTCCGTTACTACGCCGGCCTGATCAAAACGCCCCATGGGGGAGCCTACGATGTAAATGCCGGCTTTGGCGAAATGCACAGCTATACGGTTCACGAGCCGGTGGGCGTATGCGCGGAGATTACGCCCTGGAATTATCCGCTGCTGATGGGGGTATGGAAGCTGGCGCCCAGTATCGCCGCCGGAAACAGCGTGGTGTTCAAACCGGCCACGGTGTGTGTGCTGTCATGTATCCGGCTGTTTGAGATCTTTGAGGAATGCGGTCTGCCGAAGGGAGTCGCCAATCTGGTTATGGGCCCAGGCGAATCCATAGGCAATGAGCTGGCTTCCAGTCCGGATGTGGATATGGTCACCTTCACCGGCAGCACTTCCGTGGGACAGAGCATTATGCGCCAGGCAGCCACGAACGTAAAAAAAATCGGGCTGGAGCTGGGAGGGAAGTCACCCAATGTGATTTTTGCGGATGCGGATCTGGAGGGCGCTGTGGAATGGGCCATGATTGGCATTTTCTTTAACCAGGGCGAGGTATGTTCTGCCGGAAGCCGCATTATTATTGAAGAGAGCGTCAAGGATGAGTTTGTAAAACGTCTGGCGGAGAGGGCCAATGCCATCACCCTAGGCAATCCCCTGGATAACCCGGATATGGGGCCTCTCGTCAGCGAAAGTCAGATGAACCGGGTTATGGGATACATTGAAAAAGGCAAGGCAGAGGGCGCCACACTGGTGTGCGGCGGCGAGCGCTATACGGAGGGCGAATGTGCGAAGGGATATTTTGTGCGGCCCACGATCTTTGACAACTGTACTTCAGACATGACGATTGTCCGGGAAGAGATTTTCGGACCGGTGGTGACGGTACAGACATTTAAGACAGAGCAGGAGGCTATCGCTATGGCCAACGATACATCTTACGGCCTGGCCGGCGCGGTATTTACCGCCGACGGTTCCCGGGCTCTCAGGGTGATCCGGGAAATCCGCGCAGGTATTACCTGGATCAACTGTTATAATCCGACGTACAACGAAGCTCCCTGGGGCGGTTACAAGATGAGCGGCATCGGCAGAGAGCTGGGCATTCATGGACTGGAAGAATATCAGGAAATTAAACAGATCAATATCAATCTGAAACCGGGTATTGTAGGATGGTATGAACATTAAAGGCGAGGTAGAGCAGATGAGTAAAAGCAAGTATGTGATTACGGTGACGAGACAGTTTGGCAGTATGGGACGTCCGATCGCGAAAAGGATGGCTGAGAAGCTGGATATCAGTTATTATGACAGAGATCTGGTGGATCAGGCGGCAAAGAAGCTGAATCTTCCGGTGTCTACCGTGAATGAGGAGGAAGAATATGCGCAGAAAAAGATCCAGAATCCTTTTGAGGCCATGCGCTTCCCGCTGGGATTTAAGACCAGTTCCACCCAGGATCAGATTTTCGAGGCACAGAAAAATATCATCAAGTTTCTGGCGGAAAAAGAAACCTGTGTGATCGTGGGACGCTGTTCAGACTTTGTGCTCAGTGATATGGATAACGCGATCCATATTTATATCTATGCCTCCTATGAGGCCAGATTGAAGCACTGTATCGAGGATCTGCATCTGAGTGAGCCGGAAGCCCGCAAGATGATGGCTTCCGTAGACGAAGCCAGAGAGGTTTATCATCTAAACTATGCAGGCTACAAGCCAGACGATAAGCGGTTCAAAGATATCATGATCGATTCCAGTATGCTGGGGGTAGAGGAAACCGCGGATTATCTGATCGAGCTGATCCAGAGAAAGTTTGCCTGACAGTGAAAAGTGAGATTCATGAAGCGCCTGTCCGCGCCCGGATGTATAAAAAGCATCCGGGCGCAAATACTGTGCATAGAAATCCGCCCGCTCATTTTACACAGATTTTACATACCCCATATCTGAATTACAGATACACCTGTTACAGTAAAAAAATCAGGGAGAGAAAATGGGAGATTCGGGACGCTTGTTTTCTGGAGCAGCCGGTCCTGGCCATGGAGCACTGCAGTCAGGTGATGCATGAAATGTCGGAGCTCACGGCGAATCAGCTGGATATTGCAGTAAGGCTTCTGGATGAGTATAATGAAGAAAACGCCCATCTGGTCCGGGAGACGGAACGGCTGGTGGATACGTATGAGGATAAAAAGATAAGTATGGACTGGGGGGATAGGACAGCGCGAAGGCGCTGGACGTAAACTGACGCAGACAAGGACGCCGCCGTTTGGCGGCAGTAAAAAGGGGTACGGTTTTGGCGAAAATTTTTATTGTTGAGGATGACGAAAATATCCGTGAGATCGAGCAGTTTGCGCTTAAAAACGCGGGATACGAGACGGAGGGGTTCGGAACCGGGCGCGTTTTCTTAAAGAGGCTGGAGAGCGTCAGGCCGGAGCTGGTCATTTTGGATATCATGCTGCCGGATAAGGACGGGCTGGAGCTGCTGCGGGGACTCAGACTGGACGGCAGGACGTTTAAGATCCCCATATTGCTGGTTTCCGCGAAATCCACGGAGCTGGATAAGGTGAAAGGGCTGGAGCTGGGGGCGGACGATTATATGACCAAACCCTTCGGGGTGATGGAGCTGATCTCCCGGGTGAAAGCTCTGCTGCGGCGTATGGAGCTGCTGGAACGCAGCGAGGAGATCTTTTTCGAGGGTATCCGGATGGAGGAGGATAAGAGGCAGGTCACGGTGGACGGCGAGCCGGTGGAACTGACGTATAAAGAGTATGAGCTTTTGAAGGTACTGCTGCACAATTCCGGCATTGTGCTTCCCCGGGCCAAGCTGCTGGAGCGGGTGTGGGGGATCGACTATGAGGGGGAGACCCGGACACTGGACGTACATATCAAGACACTGCGGCACAAACTGGGAAAAAAGGGCGCACTGATCCAGACCGTGCGGAACGTGGGGTATACGCTGAATTATGTCCGGCCGGAAACTCTGTGATGCGGGCTCGTAAAGCGGAAAGAAGGCGTTTTCGATGAAACGGATATTAAACCGGCGGATGGCTCTGGTGGCGGTCTTAAGCGTATGCCTCACGGTGCTTTTAACGAGCTGTATATTTTACGGAAAATACCAGGCCCAGATCCGTGACGATCTGAAAATGAATACCCATATCCTTCTGGCTACCCAGGAATTTCTTTCCTATGTGGAACAGAAGTATGATCCCGGTATCGACGGCCTGCGCGTCACGGTGGTGGACGCCGGCGGCGGGGTAGAGTATGACAGCAATGCGGATATCGGCCATATGGACAATCACGGGGACAGGCCCGAAATCCGGCAGGCATTTTCCGAGGGGGAGGGGTATGAGGTGCGCCGCTCGGACACACTGGATAAAAATACCTACTATTATGCTCGGAGGCTGGACGACGGCCGGGTGCTGCGGGTGGCCAGGGAGGCGGGAAGCCTGTGGAGCTTTCTGAAAACGGTTTTTCCGGTGCTGGTTCTGCTGCTGTTTACCATGGTGGCTTTTGGCGTTGTGCTGGCCCGTTTTCTCGCCAGGCAGATGATACGTCCTGTGGAACAGCTGTCTATGAATCTGGATAAGGAGGATGAACGGATCCGGACGTATGAAGAACTTCAGCCCTTTATGGACAAGATCCACAGGCAGCATCAGGAGCTGAAAAAAAGCGCCCGCCTGCGCCAGGAGTTTACGGCCAATGTGTCCCACGAGCTGAAGACTCCGCTGGCCTCCATATCCGGCTATGCGGAGCTGATGGAGACCGGGATTGCCGGGGCGGAGGATGTGACCCATTTTGCCGGGGAGATCCATAAGTGCGCGGGCAGGCTGCTGGCCCTGATCAACGATATCCTGCATCTGTCCCGGATGGATGCGATGGAAGCGCTGCCCGATGGGGAACCGGTGGACATCGGCGTGCTGGCAGCGGATTGCGTGGAGATGCTGCAGATGCAGGCAAAAAAGCACGGGGTCTGTCTGGCGTTCACCGGTCGTGATGCGGCCTGTCCTGTGGAGGGAGAGCGGGGGATGCTGGAGGAGCTGTTGTATAATCTCTGCGACAATGCCATCCGCTACAACCGCCCGGGCGGCCATGTGTGGGTGTCGGTGGAAAACGGGGAGGACGGCGTGCTGCTGACAGTCAGAGACGACGGCATAGGGATCTCGGAGGAGGATCAGGAACGGATCTTTGAGCGGTTCTACCGCGTGGATAAGGGGCGTTCCAGAGAAACGGGCGGCACGGGCCTGGGCCTGGCCATCGTGAAACACATTGTGGAACAGCACCACGCCAGGCTCACCCTGTCCAGTACGCCCGGGGAAGGAACCTGTGTGGAAGTAAAATTTGAGTAGTGTGAGCTATTGAAATCTGGTGTGAAATGTGATAGGATTGTTCATGGAAAGTCACCCATGACAGGGTGGACAGCCTCCCAGAACGATGGATCGGCTCTTCGGAGTACATAGGAAGGGAGGTGGCGTACATGACGGCATACGAAATTCTTTCAATCTTTATTGGAATACTGGCATTGCTGGCATCTTTCGGAAGCCTGATCGTGGCGTTGCTTGTTTTTCTTGACAGAGAAAGAACACACAGGCGAAAAAAATAGTGCCTCCCCTGTCAGCCCACAGGGGAGGCGTCTCTCGTTTGAGAGGTAGATAAACCTCGTCTGGGAGCATCCGCTTTGGAGTGGGTGCTTTCCATATTTTGATTGTAACACAGGCTGCAAAGAGATTCAAGAGGTTTATTTTCATAAACAGAAACATGGAGGGGGCAGAATGGAACGTTACATAGATCTGCAGGAGATCACCGACGGTAAAACTTATGGGGAGAATGATATGGTCCGGGTGGGTTGTAACGGCTGCAAGGGCTGTTCGGCCTGCTGTGAGGGGATGGACGATACAATCATCCTGGATCCGCTGGATGTGTACCGGCTTGCCGGACACCTGGCCTGCACGTTTGATGAGATGATCGGCCGTCATGTGGAGCTCCATGTGCAGGGCGGCCTGATCCTGCCCAGCCTGAAGATGGATGAGCAGACGGGAAAATGTACTTTTTTAGGCAGTGACGGGCGGTGTACGGTGCACCTTTATCGGCCGGGCTTTTGCAGGATCTTTCCTCTGGGGCGGTACTATGAGGACGGGGACTACACTTACATATTGCAGATCCATGAGTGTCCCATGCCGAACAAGACCAAGGTGAAAGTAAAACGCTGGATCGACACGCCGGAGCCTGCCAGGAACCGGGCGTTTATCAATACCTGGCACGGGCTGCAGAAGGAGTTGCAGGCCAGGATAAATGCCGCCGGGGACGATGTGACGGCGCGGAACCTGAATCTGTTTTTCCTGCGGGTCTTTTACCGGGATCCCTATGACCAGGAGAGGGATTTCTATGATCAGTTCGAGGAGCGCATGGAGGAGATGGAGAGGCTTTTGCGATGAGGGAGGGGCTTTATGCATACGCCGGCATACGGCGGGTTCTGTAAACACTTGACGAAATTTTTAGA
>DPJQ01000178.1 GCA_003542935.1 Lachnospiraceae bacterium
GGTCTGGCTATTTCCGAGAAGATGCGTGCCCAGATCACAGGTCTGGAGACCGCTCAGAAGAATGCCAACGACGGTGTTTCCCTGATTCAGACGGCTGAGGGTGCCCTGACAGAGGTTCACTCCATGCTGAACCGTATGGTGGAGCTGGCTACCCAGTCTGCCAACGGAACTTACTCCACGGGCAACCGCGCCGAGATGCAGAAAGAGATTGACGCCCTGAACGAGGAGATCGACAGGATCGGACAGACCGCCAACTTCAACGGCACGAAGCTGTTTGCCGGTACGATATCCCAGATTAAGCTCCATGTGGGCGAGTCTTCCAGTAAAGATAATCAGATGAGCGTTGGCTTCACGGCAATGAGCTCCGCTACGATCGGTATGAAGGGCGGAACCACCGCGGCCGGCACAGTGGTTGGTGGTATCGATATCAATACCGCTGAGGGAGCAAGAAGTGCCATCGATGTTATCAATGCCGCTATCGACAGAATCTCTTCGATGCGTTCTGACTTTGGTGCCCTGCAGAACCGTCTGGAGCACACCATCAACAACCTGGGTGTTCAGACCGAGAATATTTCTGCAGCTGAGTCCCGGATCCGCGACGTAGATATGGCCAAGGAGATGATGACCTATACCAAGAACAATATTCTGGTGCAGGCTTCTCAGGCCATGCTGGCGCAGGCCAATCAGGTACCGCAGAGTGTACTGCAGCTGCTGCAGTAATCCTCGCGCAGGTTATATGTGAAATTGAATTTCTAATGAGAGGAGGAGCTTCTTTTCAAAGAAGCTCCTCTTTCTTTATACACTGCCGTATACGGAACAAAAATGTGAGACTAAAAAGGAGCCCCGATATTATGAATATACAGCTTACGATTTCCCTGCTGGTGTCGGACCGAATGGATACACTGGAGAGGTGTTTAAATTCTCTGAAACCCCTTTTGCGGGAGCTGGACAGTGAACTGATCCTGATTTTTACCGGTAAGGATGACCGGGTGCTGGAGATTGCCCGGCAGTATACGCCTCATGTGGTCTCTTTTGAATGGTGCGATGATTTCGCGAAAGCCCGTAATGCGGGAATCGAAGAAGCCAGAGGGGAGTGGTTCCTCTATCTGGACGACGACGAGTGGTTTGAGGATACGGCCGAGATCATTCGGTTTTTTAAAAGCGGAGAATATAAGCGGTATCAGTCCGCTCTCTATGTGGTTCGCAATTACACCGACTGGGAGGGCAAGGGCTATATAGATTCGGATGTGGGCCGCATGTGCCGGCTGCTGCCGGAGACAAAATTTATCTTTCCCATACATGAGAATCTGGATCCGTTCCCCCAACCCCATAAAAAGCTGCAGTGTTTCGTCCATCATTTCGGTTATCTCAGAAAAGCGGGACAAGAGAAAAAAGCATCCAAGTTTGACCGGAATATGAAACTGCTGCTGGAGCGGCTCGAGGAAGAGCCGGACTCGGCCCAGTGCCTGATGCAGCTGGCCATGGAACATGAAGTGATCGGGCAATATGAAAAGGCTATTGAATATTGCGAAAGGGGCCTGGCGGCGGCGGCGAAGCGGAAGGATATATACGGTACGGAAGTATGGATGCAGTGTATGCTGCCCCGGCTGATCGCCCGTACCGGCGACAGAAAACGGGCCAGGGAGACAGCGGAACGCTACCTGAAGTCTTCGCGGACACTGGAGGTGGCCTATACCCATCAATGTGCCAGCCTGGTTGAGTACTGCTATGAATTGGACGAGTATCAAAAGGGGTTAAAGTATGTCCAGGAGTATCACCGGAAGCTGACGTTTTTGGATCGCCACGCGGAGGCGGCGGCTCTGCAGGGATGCGGAGATATTAACTACGATTCGGCCAGAGGATTGGCGGCGGTTACCTATGTTCAGGGCCTGGCCTGTGCGGCGGAGCTGGGCAACGCGTCTCTGACGGCGCAGATCCTTTCGTGGATGCCCTGGGAGAACAGTGTGCAGATGGCGCGTCATTATACCCATCTGGAGACATGGAAAGCGAAATACAAAAACCGGGAAAAAGGGATTCTGGGGGCTTACGCCCGTCTGAAGACAGATAATGCATATGTGACTTTGCAGAAGGCTTTTGCGGAGGAACATGCCGGCCATACGGCGGCGGTGGAAGGTTTTTGGAAGGCCTGCGCAAAGGACTGCCCGCCGGGGTTTGAGTGGCAGCTGGTTCAGATGGCCGTGCGCAACCGGATTTCCATGAAACCGCTGTTGGAACATACGACCCGGGAAAACTGGTGTGGATGCGTGGATGTTTTGGCGACGGCTACACCGATTTGCGATATGGAACAGTTTTATCAGGATCTCCTTCCCTTGATGGAGGGATATTCGATCTATGCGGGTATGCTGGAGCAGGCTTTTCTGGAAAAACAGCTTTCCCGGGGATTGTTGGAAACCTCTTATTTTATGCAACTGATGCGGCGGTATAGCGAGAGCGTGTTGAGAGACGCCAGACTGCTCTATTGTGAAGAGGCTTTACGTGATGCAGATTTTTATGGCCTGCCGTCAAAGGTACGTTTTGCCTTGAAGACGGATCAGATCATTCGGCTGATAGGGCAGGGAGATTTTGCGGGCAGCATACGGCTTGTGAAAGAGGGACTCAGTATTTATCCGCAGATGTCTGCCGCGGTGGGGAATCTGACGAATTATCTGGCGGATCAGATCCGGACGCCGCCGCAGGTGGTGTCGGAAGAGTTCGTGCAGCTAGGAGCACAGGTGAAACAGGCGCTGAAAACGCTGATGGAGCAGGGGCAGTGGAGCGAGGCATACGGCGTGGTGGGCCGATTTGTTGCAATTCTGCCGGATGACCTTGAGGTTTTGCGCCTGAAACAGAGGATTCTGCGCCAGGAGCGATAGACGGGAACAGTTTCCGCCTGACTGTGGTAACGGCTGCGGAGCGGCGGTAGGGGAGGAGTAAAAAAGGTGAGGATCGTTTTATTCTATTCGGAAGTGGAGTCATTTAATTTTTTTGCGGATCAGCTAGCGATGCAGTTTCGGGCCAGGGGCCATGAGGTCTTTATATTTGACCTGGTGGCACTTATCTCGCAGGATGAGGCGTTATACATGCCGTTTATCGAGTTTGTGTCCCGGAAGGTGGATATTGTGGTCTGTTTTGACGGTTTGGGGATGCGGGAAGATATGTTTATTGAGGCGTGGGACAGTTATAATACTATAGCGGTCGATATCTTGATGGATCCGCCATTCCGTTTCCATCCCACATTGGAAAAGCATCCCCGAAATTACCTGTTGTTCTGCTGTGACTATAATCATGTGGAATATGTGAAAGAATATTTTGGGCAATCCGTACCCCGTGTGGCTTTTATGCCCCATGTGGGCGTCCGGCCGCCGGAGGACGGGGAAGTCATTCCCTGGGAAAAGAGAAGCTATGATATCCTTTTTTCCGGCACGTATTACCGGCCGGAGGAGCGCTTTTCCCAGCTGGAAAAGCTGTTTCCCCGGGGGTCAGATATGTATCGTTTTTATGAGTGCCTCCTTGGCAATCTCGTGGAGAACAGTGCCATGTCGGTGGAACAGGCTGTGCCGTATACGCTGGCGCAGGCAGGGGTGTCATTCTCTCCGGACACACTGCGGACGGTTTTCCGCTGTTCGGAGGATGTGGACTGGGCGATCCGCATGTATCGGCGCGGGCAGGTCATACAGGTTCTGGCAGACGCCGGTCTGGAGCTCCACTTGCTGGGGCGGGGATGGGAGAATCACCCCTCTGCCGGGCTGCCCAATGTACATCGCGTCGCGGACCGTATCCCCTACGGGCAGACGCTCAGGTATATGGCGGATGCCAGAGTGAACCTGAATGTTATGCCCGGATTCAAGGCCGGTACCCATGACCGTATTTTTAATACGCTGCTGCAGCATTCGCTGCCGCTGACGGATTCCAGCACATGGATTGATGAGCATTTCACGGACGGTGAGGATATAGCCCTGTATGATCTGGCTGCTTTGGGGCGGCTGCCGGAAATAGCAGAAGGGCTGCTCATGGATCCTTCCGGGTCAGAGGAAATGATCCGGAAGGGTTATGAAAAAGTAGTGGATGCCTATACGTGGTCCGACTGCGCCGGATGGATCCTGCAGGCGGTGGATAACTATTTTTGATCCGGCATACGGTTGAGCAGATCCTCCCTGATTCTTATGATTTATTGGCCCACTGGGTTCCTGTATCGCCGCAGCAACAGCGGTGCTCATAGCGGTCCCCGTTGATAAAATCGGCCACATTAAAAGCACCGCATTTACAGTTGGAGATCAGGGATGTGCACTCGGACAGCAGATACAGCACAGAGAGATAGGGGATCTCGTCCCGGTAGGTGTGGCCGGCTTTTTTCATTTTGGCTACGGAAAGTCCTTTTTTCTGTGGATCCGTGTAACGGTAGCGCTCCTGCTCGATGTAGATCAGCCTGTCTCCGAATCCGGCCAGCAAAAAGCGATCCAGTATATCGGCGTCCTCGGTGGCCAGGAAGAGGTATGGGCAGTCCCACTCAGCCATTTTCTGACGAACCTGTCCGATGAATTCTTCGTCCTCCATAGGCAGGGGGATGTCGAAGCCTGCGTAACGGTAATCGGTGCCCCGGGCTATAACCCCCAGGATCCGGTAATTTCCTTCCGGGAAATAGCGTTGCCGTAGCTTTTGGACTTCGGCCTGCATGGCCGGATTCAGCCGTAGATGTCTCCTGCAGGTCTGCCGCATGTGTTCCGGATCATAATATTGTTCCATGATATAGGGATTAAAGGCGTCGATCTTACCGTCGCACAGCAGGACGTTTTTGCTTTGCCGCACTTCTTCACCGGTGTATTCATTCAGCGGCTCAAAAAAATATTCCCACACATTTTCCGCTTTTCCGCCCGAGAACTGGTTGCCGTCGTTGGGAATGCTCAAGTCGATGACAGGGATATAGTCCAGATGCCGGTATTCCAACATGGCGATTTTATCTATGCTGAAGGTGATCACATCTCCCAGTCCGCTGGAGTGGAGGGGGAAACGGATGAGCATGAATTTTTTGTCCGGGTGGAGATCGCCGTAACATACCTGATTTTTCCAGAACAGGCTGGTCATGAGCTCCAGGCTGATATATGTGTCGGCGGCCGGTTTGATGCCCATAAAATAGCGGTCACGCCCGCTGCTGACGCGCACGGCATTTTCCCGGTAGATTTCCGGGGAGGCTTTTGTGTAGCGGAAACGGGTGACCCGGAAGAGGTCGATATTGTCGTCAAGGAAAATCTTTTCCGCCTGGGGAAAACGGCGTTCCAGGACTTCGCATATGAAATCAGTATATTCCTCATACTCTTCAAAGATCCAGGTGTCATATCGGGACAAAAGCTCAAAATCAAGATTTTCACTGTAAGAATAGGATGCGAAATCGCTGACAGGGGCGTTTTCGCTGGTGAGATTCTGCAGATAGTACAGGATGCATTCTACTTCGCCGGAATTGTCGCACACGGCAACGGCGCGTTCCCAACGCTGCTCATCCTCGCCATAAGAGAAAAACAGCTCCCGGGCCTGTGTGAAAACATCAGGCTCCGCATATAAGAATTTTTCCGGGACTTCACGGTTAAACAGGATATCAAAATAGGATAAAACTTTTACAAGTTTTTCTCCCCTGTAGACCAAAATGAAATCGTTCCGGTGTCCCTTCAGAAAAAACTGAAGCAGTATATTTCGGTCGTATTCTTCCTCCTGGATGCCGAAGGCATCTCCGTTAAAAACTTTTATCATAACAGTGCTCCTTTTTTGCGTCTGCTTTTGGGGGTGAGAGAGTCCCCGGGTCTCAGGGAAGACCTGGATTTATTATATAGATGTGAGACTTAAATTGCAATGCGATTTGATGGAATATGAAAAAAGAGTAAAAAAACCTCAGCTTTTATCCGGTAAAAGCTGAGGTTTTTTGTATTCGCTTTAGTATTTATCCATATCATTCACAAACTCACCGCTGAAGCTCGGGGCCGAAGAAACGGCATGAACCGTAGCGGGGGTGTGGACAGGAGCAGGAGCTGCAGGAGCGGAATAGCTGTAGCTGTCCGAATAATCCGGCTCCGGTGCGGGTGCGGCCACGGCCGGCTGGCTGGCCAGGGTGGGAGGCGTGTTTTTTAAGTGGAAACGGTTTACCAGGCTTTCCAGCTGGCTGGACTGGCTGAACAGCTCTTCGCTGGCTGCGGCACTCTGCTCGGCCGTAGCGGAATTCGTCTGAACCACGGAAGAGATCTGGTCGATCCCCTGGGTGATCTGGGAAATCCCCTCTGCCTGCATGTCGGAGGCCTGAGTGATTTTGGTCATGTTTTCGGAAATCTGCTGTGCGCTTGTGACTACTTTTACCAGGGACTTCTGTGTATCCTCGGCAATCCGATTCCCCTCCGCTACCGCATTAAGTGAGTTGCCGATCAGTACCGTAGTATCTTTGGCAGCCTCGGCACTCTTGGAAGCCAGGCTCCGTACTTCGTCAGCCACAACGGCAAAGCCCTTGCCGGCCTCCCCTGCACGGGCGGCCTCCACGGCGGCATTCAGCGCAAGGATATTGGTCTGGAAAGCGATATCTTCTATGGTTTTAATGATTTTCTCGATTTCACTGGAGCAATCGTTAATCTTGGTCATGGCCTCCATCATGGATGCCATCATCGCGTTACTGCTATCCAGTTCGCTGCCGGTTTCGGAAATCAGCCCGTTGATGTCGCGTGCGTTCTGGGCCGTATGTGTAACCTGTACGGACAGGTCGTTCAATGTGGCCGCCAGCTCTTCCACGGAGCTCGCCTGTTCTGTAGCGCCCTGGCTCAGGGCCTGGGCGCCGCTGGACACCTGGTCAGAACCGCTGGCTACCTGGGCAGCGGCATCATTCAGACGGGTCAGCGTATCGTTCAGAGAATCGGCAATCTTGTTGCCGGAGGCCTTGATGGATTCAAATTCTCCGAGATAATCCATATCGAATTCTATGGACAGATCGCCGGAAGCCAGGGAATCCAGTTTGGAACAAATATGCTCGATATAGCCGGATAAAGTTTTCAGGACGAAGCGCAGATTCTCGGCCAGCTGCCCCAGTTCGTCTTTGGACTCATAAACGACCTCCGAATGCATATTGCCCTCGGCCATTGCTTTTACGGCCGTCTCAATTTCGATGATCGGGTAGGTGATTGCCCGGATGATCCGGAAGATCAGAATAAGCGCAAAGACGATACATACGGCGGCGAGAACAAAAAACGCTGTCTGGCACAGTTTTTTGACGGACATGCCGGAGTTGTAATATTCTGTTGCGCTGGCTTCGGCGCTGGCGATCGCTTCATCTAAAAAATCGTAAAGCGTATTGCAGGCAGTCAGGTATTCACCGCCAATGATGGCGATGGCTCCGTCTTTGTCACCGCTTTTGAGAAGAGACACGGCATCCTGTCTGGCAGTAGCTGTCTGCTGGCCTGCGGTCTCGATGGACTGAAGCAAAGATGTGTCTCCGTCGTAGCAGGCTTTAAACTCGTCAAGATCCGCGCTGCGTCTGGCAGCCGTCTCATCAATATTAGACAGAATTGCCGTAAGCTGTGTCTCGTCTGCGGAGTAGGCACGGAACAGATCGAGCTGGATCTCCTGGGTGGCGGATTGCACCTCCAGGGCATAGTGCATCATCGGGTAGGGGGTCGCGTAAAAACGCTCCAGGCCATTGGCCACGCTGCTCAGCCCGACAAAAGCGGCTATTACGGTGATCAGGTAGAAGATCATCATTATGCCGTAGGTAAGAAACAGTTTGCTTCTTATTCTTAGATTCCTAAACACCTCTAATTCCTCCTCTATGTAAAACTATATTTACTTATAGAGCTATTTAATAACGGATTGGAACAATTGTAAATATCTAATTCATAGAAGAAAACACATTTACCATGGGAGAATATATTACCAAAGCCAATAATTGGTTAATTAAAGTTTA
>DPJQ01000252.1:0-1701 GCA_003542935.1 Lachnospiraceae bacterium
AGTACCCAAATTCCTATGGCATCAATTTGAAATAGCCGCCTGCGCCGCCGCCAATCTGGCAATCGGCACTCTGAACGGTGAGCAGGACACATAGTCCAGCCCAATCTTATGGCAGAACTCCACAGAAGCAGGATCGCCGCCGTGCTCGCCGCAGATACCCACATGCATCTTCGGATTCACAGGCTTGCCCAGCTTAATGGACATCTCCATCAGCTTGCCTACACCGTTCTGATCCAGCTTGGCGAACGGATCGTTCTCCAGAATCTTCCTGTCGTAGTAAGCGCTCAGGAACTTGCCTGAATCGTCACGGGAGAAGCCAAATGTCATCTGGGTCAGATCATTGGTGCCGAAGCAGAAGAAGTCAGCTTCTTTGGCAATCTCGTCAGCTGTCAATGCCGCTCTCGGGATCTCGATCATGGTACCGACTTCATAGTCCAGCGCAATTCCGGAAGCTGCGATTTCAGCGTCAGCGGTCTCCACAACGATCTTCTTTACATACTTCAGTTCCTTCACGTCGCAGATCAGAGGAATCATGATTTCAGGCTTCATCTTCCAGTCGGGATGAGCCTTCTGCACATTAATTGCCGCACAGATGACAGCCTTTGTCTGCATCCTTGCGATTTCAGGATAGGTTACTGCCAGACGGCATCCTCTGTGGCCCATCATAGGATTGAATTCATGGAGGCCTGCAATGATGTTCTTGATCTCCTCAACGGTCTTACCCTGAGCCTGAGCCAGCTTCTCGATATCTGCTTCCTCGGTGGGCACAAACTCGTGAAGAGGCGGATCAAGGAAACGGATGGTTACCGGATATCCCTCCAAAGCCTCGTAAAGCTGCTCGAAATCGCTCTGCTGATAAGGAAGAATCTTCTCCAGAGCGGCTTCTCTCTCTTCCACGGTATCGGAGCAGATCATCTCACGGAAAGCGGCAATCCTGCTCTCCTCGAAGAACATATGCTCCGTACGGCACAGGCCGATGCCTTCCGCGCCAAGCTCCCTTGCCTTCTTTGCATCCCTGGGGGTATCCGCATTGGTCCTTACCTTCAGGGTTCTGTATTTGTCGGCCCAGGCCATAACTCTGCCGAACTCGCCTGCGATAGTAGCATCAACGGTAGGAATCCTGCCGTCATAGATATTACCTGTGGTACCGTCGATGGAAATGTAATCTCCCTCATGGTACTCCTTGCCAGCCAGTGTGAATCTCTTGTTCTCTTCATCCATGGCAATGTCGCCGCAGCCGGATACACAGCAGGTTCCCATACCGCGGGCAACCACTGCTGCATGAGAAGTCATACCGCCGCGGACAGTCAGGATACCCTGGGCAGCCTTCATGCCGGTGATGTCCTCAGGAGAGGTCTCCAGGCGAACCAGAACAACCTTCTCACCCTTTGCAGCCCACTCTTCTGCCTCTTCTGCGCTGAACACAATCTTACCGCATGCGGCTCCGGGTGAAGCGCCAAGTCCCTTGCCTGCCGGTGTGGCAGCCTTCAGGGCAGCCGCGTCAAACTGGGGATGCAGCAATGTATCAAGGTTACGGGGATCAATCATGGCTACTGCTTCCTGCTCTGTGCGCATTCCCTCATCTACCAGGTCACATGCGATCTTCAGGGCAGCCTGAGCGGTTCTCTTACCGTTTCTGGTCTGCAGCATGTACAGCTTGCCGTGCTCTACGGTAAACTCCATATCCTGCATATCTCTGTA
>DPJQ01000252.1:2000-18501 GCA_003542935.1 Lachnospiraceae bacterium
ATATCCTGCATATCTCTGTAATGGCTTTCCAGAGTCGCGCATACATCCTTGAACTGCTCGAATGCCTCGGGGAACTTGTCCGCCATCTCTGTAATCTTCATAGGGGTGCGGACACCTGCAACCACGTCCTCGCCCTGTGCGTTTGTAAGGAACTCGCCGAAGAGACCCTTAGCGCCTGTAGCGGGATCACGAGTAAAGGCAACACCTGTACCGCAGTCGTCACCCATGTTGCCGAATGCCATGGACTGTACGTTTACAGCAGTACCCCAGGAATAAGGGATGTCATTGTCACGGCGGTATACATTGGCACGAGGGTTGTCCCAGGAACGGAATACAGCCTTGATAGCGCCCATCAGCTGCTCCTTCGGATCATCCGGGAAGTTATTGCCGATCTTCGCCCTGTACTCTTCCTTGAACTGTCCTGCCAGCTCCTTCAGATCATCTGCGGTCAGCTCTACGTCCTGCTTCACGCCCTTCTTCTCCTTCATGGCGTCAATGAGCTGCTCGAAATACTTCTTGCCCACTTCCATAACCACGTCAGAGTACATCTGGATAAATCTTCTGTAGCAGTCCCATGCCCAGCGGGGGTTACCTGACTTCTCAGCGATGACATTTACCACGTCCTCATTCAGACCCAGATTCAGAATGGTGTCCATCATACCGGGCATGGACGCTCTTGCACCGGAACGAACGGATACAAGCAGAGGATTTTCCTTGTCACCGAATTTCTTGCCGGTAATCTCTTCCATCTTAACGATGTACTCATTAATCTGTGCCTGGATCTCATCGTTAATCTCTCGTCCATCCTCATAGTACTGCGTGCAGGCCTCCGTGGTAATCGTAAAGCCCTGCGGCACCGGAAGTCCGAGTCCGGTCATCTCTGCCAGGTTTGCACCCTTGCCGCCGAGAAGCTCGCGCATATTAGCGTTGCCCTCTGTAAACAAGTACACCCATTTCTTCATGTTTTTTCTCCCTTTCAATAAAATTTGAATAACCAAAGACATTCCGGCATTATCCTGCACAGAATATATCATCCTGCACACACAAAAAGCAGCCGAAACGTTTTATTGTTATGGTATTATTGTAACAATTTGCCAAAGGAATATCAAGCTAAATTGTAGTAAATTTTGTCATATCTGAAATTTTCGTGCAATCTGTCCACTTTTTTCCTCTTATACATACAAATTAGACAACCGTAAATACGATGTAAGCAGTTACATTTATACGCCATGAGATAATTCAGACCTTTTCACAAACCAGAATCTCTCAGCTCAACTTTCCCTTTGGGACAAAACTGTCAAAAATGAAAATATCAAAGTTCTTTCTGGCCTCAGCCAGCTGTTCCCGGCTGCGGACGGTCCAGGCGGCAGCCTTGCTGTGGTAAAGCCTTCGGCACAGCCTTGCGGACAACATCTTTGGATACTTACAGTTATAGGCAATAAAGTCTGGTCTTCCAACCCAGTTGAACATTAAATTCTGCAGCAGGAAGGACATTGTCCCCACATATTCCCCTTCCTTAATAAAAGCATCGGAAAGCTGTCCCCGCACAATGTTTTTCCTGTGTCTGCGATACCAGAATACCACCAGAGGATTAAAAGATTCTATGCAATACAGCCCCGTATACCGCGAGCACAGCCTGTCCACCGCCCTGCAGACAGACATGTCCGTACGCTCCTCCTTCAATTCCACTATCAACGGTGTCCGCCCATTTACCAGCTTCAGCACCTCCGCAAGCTTCGGTATCCGCTCTCCTGAGTCAATCAGTGAAAACCGCTGCAGCTCATCATAGCTGTAATCACATACCCTTCCTTCCACACCGCACATTCTCTTCAGCGTAAAATCGTGGAATACCACCGGCACTCCGTCTCTGGACATCTGTACATCCAGTTCGATACCGAATCCTCCTTCCACCGCTTTCCGAAACGCGATCAGGGAATTCTCCGGCACTTTTTCCGCATTGTCATGCAGGCCTCTGTGGGCATAAAGCCAGTCCATAAAAGGGGATGTATCCGGTTTGTATACAATCCTTGGCATAATCATCAGAAAATACAGCACCACCAACACCGCCAGACAGACCGGTATCATTATCAATATATTCACCTGTATTCACGCTCCTTTCCACGGTCCGGCTAACCAGTCCCGTTCCTGTCTTATTTTCCTCTGGGAATTGTCTCTTCCGGCACTGTGCCTTCTTTTTGGCAAAAATGCAATACGCTCTTCTCCAGACGCTCCAGCCCCTCCAGCAGCCTCCCTCTGGGGCACGCCGCGTTCAGGCGGATGAACTGCCTTCCGCAGGCCCCGTACTCCTCTCCTTCCGTAAGGTAGAGTCCGCTGTCCTTTCGGATAAATGCCGCCAGATCCCCCGCATCCTCCGTGACACCGCTGCAGTCCAGCCACAGCAGATAAGTGGCCCGGGAGGGCACCACCCTGATGCAGGGCAGCTTTTCCTCCATAAAACGCCGCACACACTGCTTGTTTTCATAGAGATATGCCCGCAGCTCTTCCAGCCACGCTTCCCCCTTCTGAAAGGCGGCCACTGCCCCGCCTACGGCAAATGCATTGGGCTCCGCCACTTCATCTGTATTCAGCCCTCTCTCCAGCTTATGGCGGATGACCGGATTCGGCACCATCACCGCCGCGGTCTGCAGTCCGGCAATATTAAATGTCTTCGTGGGCGCGATACATGTGATGCTGTTATCTCTGCATACCTCCGATACAGACGCAAAGGGCACATATTCATATCCGGGATCAGTCAGGTCACAGTGAATCTCATCGGAAAGCACCAGCACATGGTGTCTGGCACAAAGTTCCCCGATTCGGGCAAGGGTCTCCCGCTCCCAGATCTTCCCTACCGGATTGTGAGGATTGCACAGCAGCATCAGCGTCGTCTGTGGATTGGCAAGCTTCTCCTCCAGATCCGCAAAGTCGATGGAATAATGCTCTCCGTCATATACCAGCGGGCTTTCCAGAATATTCCGTCCGTTATTGCGGATAGAATTGAAGAAAATATTGTACACAGGCGTCTGTACCAGTACATTTTCGCCCACCGTAGTCAGCTTCCGCACAGTACTGGAAATGGCAGGCACCACCCCCGTGCAGAAAACCAGCCAGTCCTGTTCCATCTCCAGATGATGACGGCGTCCCCACCAGCTTCTGTACGCCTCATACCAGTCCTGCGTCACCACGGAATATCCGAAAATCCCGTGCTCCGTCCGCTTCCGCAGGAACTCGGTAATCTCCGGCGCCGTCTCAAAATCCATATCCGCCACCCACATGGGCAGTACCCCCTCCGGAGCCACATCCCATTTCAATGATCCTGTATTTCTCCTGTCAGGAAAATAATCAAAACCATACATAATTTTATTCCTCCAAAGCCCGCTTATCGATCTCAAAAATCCCGTAAAATGCCGCATGGGCCCGCTCCACGTCATGGTCACGGATGGCCTCATACAGCTCTCTGTGCAGGGGAACAGTATGATACCAGGCCAGCCACTGTATTTCCATCTGTCTGCTGTACTCATCCAACTTGATCACCAGATTGTCCAGAAGCTGCACCAGCGTCAGATTCCTGCAGCAGCTCCGGATCCTCTGATGGAACCGGTAATCTGCCTTCTGGTCAAAAACCCCTCTCTCATAAGCCTTCTCCAGCGGAACCAGGGACTGCTCTATGGCGTGCAGATCCGCCGGTGAAATGTACTCGCACAGCTGGGCAATGATCGAATACTCCAGAAGGGTCTTCAGCTCAAGGATTTCCATGTAGTCAATCTTCCACAGCTCAATATGGATCGTTCCCTCCGCCAGCCCTGATTTCACAAACATCCCGTTGCCGATCTGAACCTCCAGAATATTTTTATTCTGCAGGACACGCACGGCCTCCCGGATGGAAGTCCGGCTGGTGGAAAATATTTCCGCCAGCCGTCTCTCCGATGGGATCCGCTCCCCGCTCCGGATATGATTGTCCCGTATATAAGCCAGTATCTCATCCGCCAGCCTCATGTAAAGCACACCGTTTCTCGCGGGCTTTGTCTCAGTCATCTCCGCAGACACTGGAATCCCCCTTAGGTAATTTTCTCTCCGCCGATCAGCCTTTCACAGCGCCGGCCGTCATTCCCTCAACAATGTATTTCTGTACGAAAATAAACATAATTGCCGTGGGCAGGAGGGCCAGACAGCCGCCGGCCATCATGGAACCCCAGTCCACATTGTACTTGCCCACCAGGGATTTTAAGCCTATCGGTATCGTCCACATCTTCTGGGTATTTAAGAAGATCGTACCGGCGATCAGCTCGTTCCACGCACCGATGAAAGCAAACACGAATACCGCCACGATGCCGGGGAACATGACCGGCAGCACGACCCTCCAAAGGGTCTGACCCCGGGAACAGCCGTCCACAAAGGCCGCCTCCTCCAGCGCGTAGGGAATCCTCTCAAAGAAGCTTCGCATGGTGATGGCGCAGAAGGGCAGGTTCGTCACCATGTAAAATATAAACAGCGACGTATAGGTATCGATCAGATGCATCTGGGAAAACACCACATACAGCGGGATGATCACCAGGATACTGGGGATCATCTGCGTGATCAGGAAAAATACCATAGCCACGCCTTTCCCCCTGAATTTAAACCGGGCCAGGCCATAGCCGCCGTAGATCGACAGCACGGTAACCACCACGGAAGTAGTGAGTGTGACGATCAGTGAGTTTTTCAGATAGGTGCCGTAATTCATGACGGCAAACAGCCCTTTATAATTGTCCAGGGTAAAGGTATGGGGCCAATAGGTCACAACCTGGGCGTTTACAATTTCCGCGTTGGTTTTAAAAGATGTCACAATCATCCAGTAGATCGGCAGCACCACCAGCAGCAGATAAAATGCCAGCACAAAAAACCGAACCACACCGATAACTTTTTTCTTCGTCGATCTTTTCATATCAGAAATCACCTGCCTTATCGTATTGGGTGATCTTCAGGAAGATCAATGCATACAGGGTCAGAATCACCATCAGCAGTACGCCGAAGGCCCCGGCCAGGCCGAAATCATAAGACGAGAACGCCTGGGTGTACATGTAGGAGGGCAGCGTCTGGGAATAGTTTGCCGGACCGCCCTCGGTGACGATCACCACCAGGTCGAAAGAATTGAAGATCCAGATCGTCCTGAGCAGTATGGTCATAATGATCGTCGGCTTAATATAGGGAAGCGTCAGTGTGAAAAATTTGCGGAACGTGCCGCAGCCATCCATATCCGCCGCCTCATAGATATCCTCCGGCACGGACTGCAGGGCAGCCAGAATATTGATGCCGAAAAACGGTATGCCGATCCAGATCATGGCCATGATGACCACCGCCAGGGACAGCCCCGGCGTACCCAGCCAGGAGATCTTGTCCTTGATGATACCCAGCTTCAGCAACACGTCATTGACCACACCGTATTCGCCGTTAAAGGACCACCGGAAAAGCAGACCTACGACAAAAGCCGAAAAGGCCCAGGGCAGGAATACGATGGACTGGTAAATGCCGCGCCCCTTGAACTTGCCGTTCAATCCCAGCGCCAGGCCCAGGCCCAGCAAAAACTGGCATAGGACGGCTACCACCACATAGATAACGGAGTTCTTTAAAAGAAGCAGGAAATTCTTGTCCGTAAACATGGCTATGTAATTTTTAAAGTTGTTCCAGGATACCTTGTCCAGCCTGGACAGCTTATAATCCTGGAAGGACATGACGATACTCTTGATCAAAGGGTAACCGAACGCAAGAAGCAGCAGAATCATAACCGGCGCAATGTACAGATACGGCTGCAGCTTGCGTTTTGTCTGCAATGAAAGTTTACCGCCGGATTTATTCGCACTCAACTGAAATCCCTCCTTTCCATCTCAAAACAATTCCGTGTACCGGAAAAGCGTCAGGGGGAGACTGCCGTCCCCCCCTCTGCGCCTCCGCTGATACCGGAAATGTGAATCACTTGTTACTTATTGTCCGTTCATGGTCAAAGCCACCTCGATGCCGGCATCGGGATTCTCGGCCATATACTCATCCATCCTGGTCTGCAGGGCGTTACAGATATTGTCCAGGGACGTCTTGGCATCCTGGTCTCCCAGCAGGCAGCTCTGGATCTCCTCGTGGAACAGGCCCTGATGCAGGTCTGTGAAATCAAACGTACCAAAGGATGTGGGTACAGCCAGGGTCTCGTCGTTCATTTCCTGCAGGAACACGCCGTAGTAACCGTCGGCGCCGTAATAATCCAGCCCGGAAGCCTCCTTCTTGATCGGGATCTCGCCGGTGGCCTGGCAGTACTCTGCCTGGTTCTCGGCGGATGTCAAAAACTGGATCAGCAGCCAGGAAGCATCCGGATTCTTGGAATTGCCGGAAATCGTGTAGGCATAGGGCGCATTGATGGTATTGTAAAGCTTCCCGTCCTTCTCGGAGGTGGGCATCGGCATAACCGTCCACTGGCTGTCCTCCATACCGCTGATCAGTGTAGCCGCCACCTCGGAATCGTTGATCAGGGTTCCGGTCAGCCCGCCGACAAAGTTATCCACCATCTCGGTGAAGCCCCAGTTGATGGAATCCTCGGGAGCCCATTTGTTCCTGTAAATATCCAGCCATTTGTTGAAAGCCGTCAGGCACTCGTCGGTGGTCATCTGGATCTTGCCTTCCTGGTCGAAGGTAGCGCCGTTGGTATACCCCTGCAGATACACCCAGAGCGGATCCAGGGCGCCTCTGGCCCCGCGGAAGGATGCGCCGTAGCGCTTCTTCTCGGGATCGGTCAGTTTCTCCACCAGGTCAAAATATTCATCATATGTCCACGCCTTGGTGGGGTCAAGATCGATACCCAGCTCTTCGCACCAGTCCTTGCGGACATAGATACCTTTTACCATCAGCCCGTCCGGAACCGTGTAAATATGATTATAACGGGTCTTTTCACTCTCCCAGAGGATATTCACCACCGCGTCGGTATACTCGGAGGCCGTATCGCCGATATAGTCATCCAGCGGTATGACCCATCCGGACTGGGTAAACTGGCCCAGCCAGCCATTCCATGTGGTCATAACATCCGGAAGCGTACCGGACGCGCCCAACACGGTAAGCTTGTCGGCCGCATCGTCCCAGGGTACGCTCTGGTACTCCACCTCGATACCCGTGGCCTCATAGAACTTCTGGAAAATGCCTTCATAGTAAGATGTCCTTACATCGCTGGGGGCGACGTCCAGGAAGCTTAAAGATGTTCCCTCAAACTCACGGCTCCACTCGCCGGAAGCCGCCGCTGCGCTCCCCGCCTCGGACGCCGTACTTCCTGCCTCGGACGCCGCGCTGGCCTCGGGCGCTGCGCTTCCCGCCTCGCTGGTCTTGGATGCCTCCGCCGCAGAACTTCCGCCGCCACCGCCGCATCCGGTAAAAGCTGTCACTGCCATGGCCGAAGCCAGCAATATGGATACAACTCTTTTCTTCATGATTGTCCTCCTTTAAATAATTATTAAAAAACTTTTTTAAAACCCGCTCGCCTCCATCGCAGGCTCACAGTTGTTTTAACGATTGTTCAAGGTCAGCGATCAGATTGACGCTGCCCTCCAGCCCGCAGTAAATGCGGATCAGTTTCCGGTCGGCACGGATCAGCTCCAGTGCTTCCTCCGGTTCTTTATACAGCGGCAGGATCACCAGGCTCTCATGGCCCCCCCAAGAACAGCCCTTTCCGAAGAGCTTAAGACGATCGGCAAAACACACCACATCCTCCACGCTGTCCGTATCCAGCTCAAAGCTGAGCAGACTGGAATGCCCTTTTTGCTGGCGGGCAATAATGTCTGCCTGGGGATGGGAAGAGAGCCCCGTGTGGTAAACCCGCTTCACTTTCTCATGATTCTCCAGATATTCCGCCACCGCAAGGCCCGTCTCGCAGGCCCGCTGCATACGCACCTCCAGAGTCCTCAGGCCCCGGATCGTCAGCCACGCCTCCATGGGACCCATGATGCCGCCGAAAAGCTCCCGCATCTGGCTCATGATCCTGCGCATCAGCTCCTCATCTTTCCCCACCAGCACGCCGCCCACGATATCGCTGTGTCCGCCCATGAACTTGGACATGGTGTGCATCACCAGGTCGATACCCATCTCCAGAGGTTTCTGGAAGACCGGCGTCAGGCAGGAATTATCTATGTAGGTCTTAAATCCTCTGCGTTTCGCGATCTCCGCGATGGCCTTCAGATCCACCACCCGGAACACAAAAGTAGCCGGACTCTCCAGGATCATCAGGTCCGTGTTCTCCTGCACCGCATCCTCGATCTCCTGCAAGTCATTGCCGGAAACAAAGGTGACCGTCATCCCGAACCGGGGACCGAACACGGTATCGATCATACGTTTCACCGGCATGTACACATCCCGCATACAGAGAATATGGCTGCCCGCCTTGCAGGTCGCAAATACCGCCGCCGTAAAGGCTGCCATGCCTGAGGCAAAGACTACAGCCCGGCTGCCGTGCTCCAATGCGGCGATCTTCCGCTCCAGGATCCGCACCGTGGGATTGCCGTCGCGGGCGTAGATAAAACCGTCATCCGAGAAAATATCCACACTGTTGTAATCCTCCACGCTGTCATACACATGGAGCGAATTTAAAAATACCGGAGGAACCACCGCATGAAGATATTTGTCGTACTCATCCCCCACATGGGTCAACGCCAGAAGATCTTCTTCCCTGTCCTTCCCGACACCCATATACCTACCTCCCATAATACGGCCAGAAAAACCCGCCTCCCGGCAGCTTCACGGCCGGAAATCCGCCAGTGGTCTGACCACTCAGTTTATAAAAAAACGCAAACACCATATATTGGTTTTTTACAATCCTATGTGGGTTTACGTGTTTCCGCGAATTTCCTTTATGCAATTCGCTTATCTTTCTTCTGTTTTTCAGGCACTTAATTATATATTCAGGATAACGCAAGTCCCTATGTCTTGTCAACCCCTTGAGTTATTTTTCGTTTATATTCATTAATTTTTTCTTAATTCTCTGTGTATTTTCCCAAGTAATCCCCATAATCTATTGTTGAATATTACCAATATCAATGTTATAATATCGTAACAGTTCCGGCGGCTCAATCCGTCGGGACCATTGTATAAATAGATTCGTTACTACAGAAACCCGAAAGAAAGGAACAAATGATGAGCGACAAATTCAAATCTACGAAACGCTGCTATCTGATTGACCATCATTCCCCGCAGCCTCCTGCTGTCCCCCTGGGCCGTCTGGATATTGCGGAATACGAACATTTCTTCGAGACTGCCAATATCGATTCGCTTATGTACTACTGCAAGGACCACTGGGGAGTGACCTACTACGATTCCCGGGTTCCCGGCGCCGCCAAACACGCGGGTGTGCAGGGAGACTGGCTGGGCGCTGTCCGGCAATGTGCAGCAAAAAAAGGGATTGAGTTCGTCGCTTATTACTGCATCGAATATGACGAGGGGGCCGCACGCCGTTTTCCCGAATGGCGGGTCCTAAAAGCCGACGGCACTCCGCTGATCCGCGACGACCTCTATGCTAAATGGAGCCTGGTCTGCTATCAGACGGGATACCGGAACTACGCCCTGGCCCAGCTTAAAGAAATCGTGGAAAATTACCGGCCTGACGCCCTGTTCCTTGATATTTTCGGCGCTTCCCTGTGTTATTGTGAGCACTGCAGGGCCAAATTCCGCTCCCGGTTCGGTTACGAACTGCCGGAAGCCCCTGTAGATCTGCAGGCTCACAGAGGAGATGTGACCGCTTTCCTTGACAACAATGCGGAAGAATTTCTGGATGAGATCCGTACCGTCCTGAAAGCCATCGATCCGGAGCTGGCCATCACCATCAATTTTGCCTGCCATTATCCGGACCGCATCCGCCGTATGCTGGATTATCAGTACAGCGAACCGCTCCTGAAAGACAACTGGTTCTCCTCCGTCTATGCCAGAGATACAGCCAAAGGCCAGTATCCGATGCTGGCCCCCGGGGAAGCCAGCGCCGTGTACAACTATGACAAACCGACCCGCTATATCTGCGATCTGTCCGCCATCGCGGCCCAGGGCTGCCGGGTGGGCATGTACTCCGGTTCCCAGCACATCGACGGCACCCTGGAGCACGAGGAAGCCCGGCGGCTGGGCAGCGCCTACGCCGAGCTGGCCAAAATGGAACCCTGGTTCACCGAAACCCGTCGGCCTGTCCGCTGCGTAGGCATCATCCAGAGCGACGTCTCCAAATCCGCCGGCCCGGATGATTTCGTGGCCGACGCCATCCTGCGCATGAAACGCCACAGCCCCCACACGGACGCCATCCTCGGCGCCATGGTTGCCTGCGAACAGGCCAAGCTTCCCTATACTGTCCTTCCGGAAAACAGGACGGTGGAGGGCTCTCTGGCCGGTTACGATCTGCTCCTGATGCCCGAAGTCTATGTGGTGAGGCCGGCTCTGGCCGATGCACTCGAATCTTACGTCCGTTCCGGCGGAAAACTGATCATCAGTGGACGCACCGGTACCCGGGACGAAACTCTGGCGCCTCTCTCCCCCTGTGCCGTGGAACGGCTCACCGGCTGCCGTTACATAGCCGAACACGAAGAATACTGTCAGAATGACTGGAGCGCTTACATCAAGGCCCGCGATCCCGAATCTTTTCGGGGCCTGCTCTCTATGACCACCCCTCCGGCCAGTGAGTTTTTCGTTGAAACAAAAACGGCGACGGCCGAAACGTTGGCGGATTTTATTCTGCCCTGTGTGGCCTGTTCCCCCACCGAATGGATCAACTGGTGGAGCCCGCCGCCGGGACAGGAGACTTCCGTCCCCGCCATAACAAAAAACCGCCTGGGAGACGGAACCGTCATCTATCTGGCTTTCGACTATTTCACTATGTCGGCCAGGGAAACCTACCGGGACAGCGGCGATTTTTTCCGGGATCTGCTGCGCATCCTTGACATTCGGCCTGTCCTACGCAATCGGACCGATATCCCGAATATCCTGCGCACGGCCTTTTTTGAGGAGAAAGAGTACTACCAGATCCATCAACTTTCCACCCTGCCAAACCGTTACGAGGGGGAAACCGTGCCGGTGAGCGGCGGAACACTGGTCTTTACCGTACCTATAGATGAAGCTTACACCGTGTATCCGGAACGACGGACGCTTACTGTAACCGAAAAAGAAGAAACCTGGGAAGTGGAACTGCCTGTTTTCACACAGCAGCAGATGATCATCTGCAAGAAAAAATAGACTTTTGCCGACCGCAAACGCCGGGGAACCGAAACTCACAGCCGCTGTCCTGTTTCCGGGCAGCGGCTGTGCTCTGCGCGCAGGTTTTCCCCTGAGCCGAAACAGAAGATACTTACCAAAATACAAGCCAAACTTTTGTCATCAGAATGGCGGTCACAAACTCCTTTCTCACACCTTCAGCTATTACGCCAGTTTGTGAGTTTTTCAATAGACTCCAGAAGCGCATCGTACTCCATTGGTTTGGTAAGGCAGACATCAATACCACACTCCAGTGCTCTGCGCCGATCTGCAAGCAGAATATCAGCAGATAATGATATAATCGGAATATGTGCCAGCGCCGGATCCGGCAGTCTCCGGATAGCCGCAGCGGCCTCCCAGCCATTCATCACCGGCATCTGAAGATCCATGATAATCAGATCATAATCACCTGCAGACGCCTGTTCCATCCGTTCCAGGGCAATCCTGCCATTCTCCACAGGATCGATGACGAAACCGATCCTCTCCAGGAGCTCTGTCTCGATCTCCCGGTTGATATCATTATCCTCCACCAAAAGGATCCGAAGGCCCGCCTGAAATACGGCAATATCCTCTTTACCGAAATCATCCTGCAGAGGCTGAACACGAAATGCCAGATTTACCGTAAAGGTACTCCCTTTGTTTACTGCGCTCTCCACTTCAATCTTTCCATGCATCATATCCACAATGCTTTTTGCAATGGTCAGGCCCAACCCGATGCCATGCACGCCGCTGAGTGTGGAGTTTTTCTCCCTCCCAAAAGGTTCGAAAATACTCTCCAGATATTCCTCGCCAATGCCGATGCCGTTGTCTGCCACCACCAGATGATAAACCGCAAAATCATCCAGCATCGCCTCCTCCTCGGTGAGGGTGATCGATACCCGGCCGCCGGGTTTTGTGTATGTCACTGCATTATTAGCCAGGCTCAATATCAGCTGTCTTAACTTCTCCTGATCCGCATAGATACCACTGTGAACGATACTGTCACAATCCAGTGTGAAGGAAATAGATTTTTCTTTTGCCTGAGGATACAGGAAATCATATACATCCTGCACCACGCTGCACAGATCACATTCCACCTCCGTCGGCCCTGCGGCATTGTACAGGGCGGATACATCCAGCACCTTTGTGATCATGTCCAAAAGCTGGTGCCCGGCTTTCTCGATCTGATCCAGATATCCCATGACGGTATCTGTCCTGTCTATATTAAGCTTGGCCAGAGAAGTAAATCCAAAAATTGCATTCAGCGGTGTCCGCATATCATGGGAAATATTGGACAGGAACGTGTTTTTAGCCTTGACGGCCATATTCGCTTTTTCCAAAGCTTCCTCCAGCAGCCTTTTCTGCTCCTCCTGCTGACGGCTCCTCTCTTCGGAAGAATCTCCAAGGAATACATAAAAAACATCTCCGACGGCGTCATCGCGGACAAAATGGCCATAGTCTTCCACCCAGCACACACTGCCGTCTTTACGGCGGATACGGTACTCTACATAGTCCAGATTCTTCCGACTCTCAAAAACCTGTTTTTCTATACTTTTTTCCACTCGTTCAAGATCCTCGGAGCAAACCACTCCTCGAAAAGTATTTCCTGTGAGTTCCTTGAATTCTGCCATCGTACTGCACCGGAACATGTGCAGCACTCCCCGGTTAGCATAAAGGAGCTGCTCTTCCTCCGCCGCACGGTAGATCAGAAAACCACCGGGGATCTCATCTATGAACCTGATAATATCGCAGGCTTCCTGGAATTTCATTTCCTCCGCCGGTGGAAATGACCGGACAGGCCATTCATCCGCATATATCTCTTCAATCGCAAGACCTTCATTCTCAAGCCAGCGCAGAAATTTTAAAATATGTTCGATCAAATAGCTCTGGCGCCCTTTCATATCGCTCCCCTCCTTATCCGCAAAATATTTTATCACATAAACAGGCTCCTGTCATGAGCCCCGCCCGCAAAAGAAAAAGCGGTACAGCTTTTCAAATGCCGTACCGCAATTTCCGCACATTTCAAAATCCTGACGAATCAATCCATCTCAAGTTTCTGAAAATAAGCCACCCCGTGGTCACACAACGGACAGATATAATCTTCAGGCAGCTCATCGCCTTCATACACATAGCCACATACCGTACACACCCATTCCGTTACCTCGGGCTCTGCCACGGTCTGCTCGATTTTTTCAAAATAGGACGCTCCATGGTCGCACAGCGGACAGATATAGTCCTCCGGCAGCTCCTCTCCCTCGTATACATAGCCGCACACCGTACACACCCAGGATGTTTTCTTCTCCTTGGGCATCTCCACAACCTTGTCAAAAAAGGCCGGGCCATGGTCGCACAGCGGGCAGACGTAATCCTCGGGCAGTTCCTCCCCCTCGTACACATAGCCGCACACGTTGCACACCCAGGAAACCTTGCCGGCCGCCGGTGCTTTCGGTGCCGGTTTGATGTGGGACTGGTAGTAAGCGTAAGTAGTAGAGGGCTCTTCCGACAACGTCACCGCGTCGGTCACATCCGCGATAAACATCGTGTGGGTACCCAGATCCGTCTCGGAGATCACCTTCCCGGAAATACAGGCATTGGAGTCCTCCGTCAGATAAGCCACGCCGTTATCCGCACGGGCAAAAACTGTCCCCTCCATTTTATCAGCGTTGCGGCCGCTCTGAAAACCAAACTTCTGGAACAGGGAAAAAGGCGTCTTCTCCGTAAGGATCGACACATTAAAGACACCCGTATGGTGGATCATATCATGGGTAAGGTTATTCTTAATTACGGTCACGGCGATCCGCAGAGGCGAATCCGTCACCTGGGTAGCCGTGTTGATGATGCAACCGTTATCCTTCTCCCCCTCCCGGGCAAAAAGAACGAACAGGCCGTAGCTCAGCTTGTACATTGCTTTATTATCCATAGGAAAATTCTCCCTTCCATTAATAGTTTTCCGATTCTCATTGTCGTAAATATACCGTTTTTTTCTGAAACTGTCAACAGAATCCGTGGATTTGCACCTATCTTTTTTCTATAAAACGGGGTACAATAAACCATATCTGACAATGGGATATTTACCGTTTTCCATTTCAGAACGGGCAGCACCTGTATACAGGAAAGCTGCGCACAGACTACATTTTATGCAAAGGAGCAATCTACCATGACGACAATCACCAAGGATATTATCATCGGCGATCTGCTGAGGGAAGACCAGGAAATGGCCGGCGTACTGATGGGTATGGGCATGCACTGTATCGGCTGTCCCGCCTCCCAGATGGAGTCCATCGAAGAAGCTGCCATCGTGCACGGCTTTGACCCGGACGAATTCGTAACCACCGTCAATGACTATGTAACCAAAAAGCAGATGGTGGCCGACGCCAACGCCTGATGTACCGGCTGGTATATGGCCTTCGGCATACCGGACAGCTGTTCAAACGCCGCTGTGTCTTACTGCCGCTCCCGCAAAAGGGATCGCGCCGGGATACAGCGGCTGTTTGCTTCAGGATTCCAGCTGCCTTGCCGCGTCCAGGATCATATCCCTGGTCAGCCTGTAGGGATAATGTTCCACATCCTCATCCGCAATGATCCGATCGGCCACCTTCGCCACGTCTTTCACCGTCACGCCGATCTCACTCAGGCTGACAGGCAGGTTTACCCTCTTATTAAAATCTCGCAGCATCTTGCACTCTTTCTCCTGACCGTCGATCATAAGCAGCATCAGCACGCCGAAACCGACTACCACGCCGTGGAGATGGGTCTCCTCAAACCCCGGCAGGCTGCACAGGGCATAGAAAAACGCATGGGCCACGCCGCCGTTGTAATCCATGGTGTGGTCGCGGGCCACCAGCATGGATACCCAGCCCGTGGTTACGATGATGGTCAGGGCCGCCTGTTCCAGGTCATAGGAGGATACCCCCGCTTTATTATCTTTGAGGGCCTGTTCACCATGCTGCAGCATGGTATCAAGGCACATCCGGGACAGGTTTACCCCCACTGCTTTAAAATGCTCCAGACGCTCACCCCGGGCGGACAGGCTGACCTCGTAATATTTCGCATAGGTATCGCCGATGCCGGCCCACAGATACTGATCCGGGGCCTTCGCGATGATCTCCGTGTCTATAAATATATGGTGCGCCCCCTCCAGGAAGTGGACAAAATCACAAAAGCTGCCGTCCTCTTTATAGACGATAGACAGGGATGAAGAAGCCGCGCAATTGGAGGCAATGGTGGGAAAAGAAAAATAGGGCTTCTCAAGATGCAGGGCCGCCAGCTTGGCCGTATCCACGGCCTTGCCGCCGCCCACGGCGAAAATCATATCGGCGGTACGCACGCTCTCCTGTTCCTCCAGAGCCTTTGCCGCCTCAAAAGTACAGTCCCTGCCGTACCAGAGGAAATCCGCGATCTCCAGCCCGCTTCCCTCCACGGCGGCCAACAGCTTCTCCCGGGCCGCCGCCATGGCTTTATGCCCGCCGATGACCACGGCCCTGCGGCCGCATCGTTTACAGTATTTCGGAATCTCTTTATAGGCCCCCGGTCCCACCGTATAGGACGGGATGATGATTGAATAGTTTTCCATGCGTTTGACCTCCTCATGTGGCCAGGCATTTTGCCTGCGTTCCTTTATCTCACAAACTGCTTATTAATCATGCATTTTTCAGGCTCCCTTCCTGACAATGCTCTGCGCAGGGAAACCGGCTTTGTTCTATTTGCCCGCATGTCCCGGCTTCCGTTCACGCCTGTCGTCTTTATGCCCGCCGCCCATCCCCGAAAAGTGCAGACATTTCCCCGGACAAACCTCCACACACCTGCCGCAGCGTATACACTCGGGCGAGCGGGATATCTCGCTGACGGAGAGGGACACCGGACACGCCTTCTCACAGGCCCCGCAGGAAATACACCGCTCCTTTTCCCACCGGATCTGCACCAGGCTGAACCGGTTGAACCATCCGTAAATCGCGCCCAGCGGACACAAATACTGGCAGAAGGGACGGTAAACCTTCACGGAAAGAAAGACGATCAAAAGCAATATCCCCAGTTTCCAGAAAAACAGCCCGCCGGCCTGGCCCCGCAGGGAATCATTGGCGCCAAGAAGGGGTAGGGCGCCGAACAATGTGCCGGAAGGACACAGATACTTACAGAACGCCGGAACCTTCGCGTAGCCGCCAAACAGGAGCATAGAGCCCGCCCCCACCAGAAACACCAGCACCAGGTATTTTCCGTATTTCAGTATATCATGAAACGGCAGGCGCTTTCGTTTTTTAAACATGGGAATCTTATGCAAAAGATCCTGCACCAG
>DPJQ01000252.1:18836-19145 GCA_003542935.1 Lachnospiraceae bacterium
GGGGCACAGCCAGCCGCAGACAAACCGCCCCAGAAGGCTTCCCGCCACGAAAAAGAACCCGATCATCCCGAAGGGAACTGAAAAACCCTTCTGATTCAGCAGCGCCTGGAGCGCCCCGATGGGGCAGGACGCCAGCGCACCGGGACAGGAGTAGCAGTTCAATCCCGGCACGCAGACGTATTTCAGACCGCCCCGATAGATTTTCCCATTTATAAAGCCATACGCATAGCCGTTTGTCAAAACCGTAAACAACAGCTGTACGGCCAACCGCAATCTCTTCATTCCCTCACCCGATCCCGATACATTCCA
>DPJQ01000252.1:19460-19888 GCA_003542935.1 Lachnospiraceae bacterium
GCAGATCATCACGGCCTTCTGCCATATGACCGCAAACTGCCCCTGTATGGCTCCGATTCCGAGAAACACGATCCCGGCCAGCGTGCCCCACAGCCACAGATACTGCCGGCTATTCTTCCAGAAACCCATGGATCATTTCCTCCCACTCAGACTTTTCCATGGCGCCCACCACCGCATCCAGAATCTCGCCATTTGCATCCACAAAGAAAGTGGTCGGTACCGCCGTCACATCCGTGAGAAACGCGTTATATATGGATTCATTCAGGAGCAGATGGGGATAATCCGCTCCGGTCTGCGTGATCAGATCCGCCGCCGTCTCTGTCTCCCCGGCTCCCTCCTGCACATCGCTGATGATCCCGATGATCTGGAATTTTTCCGGGCTGTAGACCCCCGCCAGCTCCCCGAGCCCCGGCATCTCGCTCAGGCAC
>DPJQ01000252.1:20245-20487 GCA_003542935.1 Lachnospiraceae bacterium
CATTGACCATGGTGAGCTTTGACTTTGAAAAAATTTCCTCGGACACTTCATTTCCGTCCATATCCACGCCGAAAAATTCCAGCCCGGCGGCCGCAGATTCCGGCCCGGAAGACAGGCTGCCCGCCTCCTCCGAAGCGGAAGATCCCTCCGCCGTTCCTGCGCTGCCGCTCCCGCCGCATCCGGTTAGCAAAACTGCCGTTATGGCAGACAATATAAGCCATGCTTTTATTTTTTTCATAGAC
>DPJQ01000253.1 GCA_003542935.1 Lachnospiraceae bacterium
GATGTGATCAATGCCGGAGAATAAAAATTTTAAAATTCGATTTGCCGTATGTTTATAAAATTAGAAAGCCGGAACGTGCATATTTTGTCTTCAAAGTGCGCATATTACTCCCATGTAAGGATAATGTATAGAAAAGGAGACATTGCTATGAAACGTTGTAAGCTTTATCAGATGATGGGCGTACTGGCGCTGGTTCTTTGTCTGGCAACAGGATGCGGCAATAAAAACGGCAGCAGTCAGGCAAATAATACGGAAAATACCGGCAGCTCCAGTGAGGATGCGGCCGGCACCGATGCGGCCGGTGCCACGGACAACACTGCGTCCGGCGGCAGTACGGTGAATGACGCGGGCAGCAGCGCGGCAGCGGGCAATGGGGCCGGAAGCTCTGTTGTCGGAGACGGCAGCGCCGCCGATAACAACGGTACCGCGGGCAGCGGAAGTGTTGTGGACGGCACGGATGGCAGTACGGTGAATGACGCTACGGCCGGAAACGGAACGGGCGGCAGCATCGTGGATGACGCCGCCAACGCGGTTGGCGAGGGCGTTGAGGACGTGGGCAAAGGTGTGAAGGATGCGGTGGGCGACGCCACCGGCAGCGCCAAATGACAAAGGATTATTCCCGGGTGGAGGACGGACCTTTACCCGGGATTTTCCGTTTTACATGAGGAGGAAGGCATGAAATTTCGGCCGTGTATCGATATACATAACGGGAAAGTGAAGCAAATCGTCGGCGGTACGCTAAAAGACCGCGGCGACCGGGCGGAAGAAAACTTTGTTTCAGATAAAGACGGAGCATGGTTTGCCGGATTGTACCGGGAGTACGGGCTTTTTGGCGGTCATATCATCCTGTTGAATCCGGCGTCTTCGCCTTATTACGAAAAGACGAAAGCCCAGGCCCTCTCGGCTTTGTCGGCCTGGCCGGGGGGCCTGCAGGTCGGCGGCGGTATCACGGCGGACAATGCGGAGGAATTTTTGGCAGCAGGGGCCAGCCATGTGATCGTGACCTCCTATGTGTTCCGGGACGGCAGGATAGACAGGAAAAATCTCGAACGGCTCGTCGGCGCGGTAGGGACAGGGCGTCTGGTACTGGACCTAAGCTGCCGTAAAAAAGACGGGGCATACTATATTGTGACCGACCGCTGGCAGAAGTTTACCGATGTCCGGCTGACGCCGGAGGTGCTGCGGGAACTGGCCTCGGCCTGCGATGAGTTTCTGGTACATGCCGTGGATATGGAGGGAAAGGCGTCGGGGATCGAGATCCCGGTGGCGGAGCTTCTGGGAGCGTATGCGGACATCCCCTGCACCTACGCGGGAGGCGTGGGGAGTTACGGAGATCTGGAACTTCTGCGCGAGAAGGGACGTGGCCGGGTGGACGTGACCGTGGGCAGTGCGCTGGATCTGTTCGGAGGGCCGCTGGCGTTTGAAAAGGTGCTGAAATATTGCAAATGAGGAATTACCATAGTCTCTGGCGTTTTTGCATATTTGCAAATTTACCAATTTATGGTTTTTTATCCGGTAAAACTATAGTATAATAGAAATAACAGGACATCTGCCATGAAAGACTATGCACAGGGGCGATATCCTGTACCGTGTATTCTATACAGAAAGGAGAGCGGGGATATCCCCGCGGGAATGTGTATGCGTTATAGAATCAGTGGAAAGAATCTGGAGCTTACCGATGGTATGCGCAAGGCTGTCGAGGAGCATATGGACAGACTTGGCAAGTATTTCCAGCCCGATACTGAGGTGAATATCACCATGCGGGTGGAAAAGAAACGACAGATCATTGAGGTGACGATTCCGGTCAAGGGCTCGGTGATCCGTACCGAACAGTCCAGCTCGGATATGTATGTATCCATGGATCTGGCCGAGGAGGTGCTGGAGCGCCAGCTGAAAAAGCACAGGAAGAAACTGGCAGACCAGTATCAGAGTAATGTGACGTTCAAGAAAGATTTTCTGGAGGATGAGATTGCCGCAGAGGAAGAGGAGGAGATCCGCATCACCAGAAGCAAACGCTTTGATATCAAGCCGATGTATCCGGAGGATGCCTGCCTGGAGATGGAGATGACAGGCCACAATTTCTTTGCCTTCGTCAACGCCCAGTCCAATGAAGTGAATGTGGTGTACAAAAGGGCGGACGGCACCTACGGTATGCTGGAGCCGGATTTCTGAGAAAGTTCATTAAAGAAGTAAATGTGATTATTCGGCGGGGATACCCGGGCAGTCCATATCGGACAGGCTGTGGTATCCCCGCTTTGCGGATGAAATAGATCAAAATACGGAAAAGAGGAAACGCGATGATTTTAGAGATTGCAAAAGCTCCATGCAGGGTTTGAGGACGATGCATGGAGGCATATGGCCGACGGAAGGCCAGAGTCCTCAGACTTTGCTGTTTGATTTATAAACACACATGTAACTGTGAAGATGATCAATGTCGGTTACGGAATTATAAAATCAAAGGAGCAAAGTAAATTAATGAAAAATACAATAAAAGAATTAAGAACTTTTTTTATTCTCTGGGGCACGCAGTCTTTGTCACAGCTGGGAAGCGCCATGACTAATTTTGCGTTAACGCTGTGGCTGTATGAAAAAACGGGTTCGGCCCTGCAGACAGCCCTCCTGTCGGTGTGTTCTTATGCGCCCTATGTCATGTTAAGTATTTTTGCGGGAGCATTCAGCGACCGGTGGGACAAGAAAAGGATTATGCTGGTCTGTGATACTTTTGCGGCCTGCTGCACGGTGACGGTTTTGGTGCTGCTGAAAGCCGATTTGCTCCGGCCGGTGCATATGTACCTGTTAAACGCCGTGAATGGCCTGATGAATACTATACAGCAGCCGGCCAGTGATGTGGCGATGACCCTGATCACGCCCCGGAAACATTACCAGAGAACCAGCGGGATGCGCTCTTTTTCCAATTCCCTGGTGACGATTTTGCACCCGGTGGCGGCCACCGCTTTATTTGCCCTGGCGGGCATGGATGCGGTTATTTTCGTAGATCTGGCAACCTTTGGTCTGGCTTTTGTGACGCTGCTTCTGTTTGTGAAGATCCCGGCCGTTTCGGAGGGAGAGGTGAAGAAAGAGCCCTTTTTTACTGCAGTGAAAGGGGGACTGGTGTATCTGCGGGATAACCGGCTGATCCTTGTGCTGATCCTGTTCCTGGCAGGGGTGAATCTGGTGGCTTCTGCATTTGATGCCGTCCTGCCGGCCTATGTCCTGCCGAGGGAAAACGGCGGGGAGGCTGTCCTGGGGATCGTCACATCCTGCGCGGGTGTGGCTACCCTTGTCGGGAGCCTGATTATGACGGTACTGCCCGCTCCCCGGAACCGTATCCGGGTCATTTATGTGACGATGCTGATCTCGCTGAGCGTGGAGAATTTCCTGCTGGCTTTTACCCGGGAACCCTTTTTGTGGTGCGTGGGGCAGATCCTGGGCTGGCTGCTGGTGCCGGTCATGAGTGCGAATCTGGATGTGATTCTGCGCACGACGATCCCGGCGGATATGCAGGGGCGGGTGTATTCCTGCAGGAACACCCTGCAGTTTTTTACCATTCCCATCGGCTTTCTTTTCGGCGGTTTTGCCGTCGATGAGGTCTGTGAACCCCTTTTGGCCGTTGCGTCTCCGGACGGGATACTGACGGCGTGGTTCGGCAGCGGGAAAGGTTCCGGCGCGGCGCTGATGATGGGTATTCTCGGCATCATGGGCACGGCGGTCTGCCTGGGTTTCGGGCGTATCCTGCGGGGGTACACCTATGTGGAGAGTTAGACGAATGCATGACTTGGGGCAGCGGCAAGACCTTGACCGCGCGGTCTCCGGCAGATTCTTTTATGCGGGGGTTGACTTTTTTGTCGAAAAGGTATACAGTAAAAAAACAAATTTCCCGTGAGGGAGTAGCGAGCGCCTGTCAGGCGTAGCAAGTCAACATACTGGCCGCGGTGTGGTCTGGCTTGCTTTAAATTGCGAGACTCATGTATAACCGGAATGTTTATGCATGGAGTCTGTGGTTTTTGATAGAAGTTGAGGCTCAGGTATAACCTTATCCGGTTACACCTGAGTCTTTTCTTTTACATAAAACCAGGAGGATAAAAAAATGACGTGGAGCTTTGTGTTTTTCTGTAACAGTGTGCTGCTGGGAATGGGGCTTGCCATGGACGCTTTCTCGGTATCAATGGCCAACGGTTTGAATGAGCCGGGCATGAAAATACGCCGGATGTGCGGCATAGCCGGTGTATTTGCCGGATTCCAGGCTTTGATGCCGCTGGCCGGGTGGTTCTGTGTCTGTCAGATTGCCCGGTATTTTCAGATATTTGAACGGTTCATTCCCTGGATCGCGCTGTTCCTTCTCGCCTTCATCGGGGGGAAGATGCTGGCCGGAGGTATCCGGAACAGGGAGTCCGCGGAAAGCAGGCCGGTGCTTGGCCTGGGTGCACTGTTGATTCAGGGCGTGGCCACCTCCATCGACGCGTTGTCCGTCGGCTTTACCATTGCGAATTACGACTGGGCTATGGCCCTTGTGGCCGCCCTCATCATCTCCGCCGTTACTTTGATCATATGCCTGGCGGGTCTGGCAATCGGAAAACGATTCGGGACAAAGCTGTCGGGCAGGGCGCAGATTTTTGGCGGTGTGATTCTGATTGCCATCGGTGTTGAGATTTTCATCAGGGGTATCCTGTAGAGAAGAGAAAATTGTCCGTCTCGATTTTCTTTACCAAATGCATGCTCCAAATGAAAGTATGCTATAATCTGTTTAAATACTTAAACCAAAAGAGATTTGCATATGGACATTTTGCAAACTATGAAGAAACGCCATAGTGCGCGCCAGTACAGCGACAGGAAGATCGAGGGGGGAGAAGTACGAAAATATAAACAGGGCAGAGAAAGCAGGGAAAACAGAGAGAACCGTTTTCCCTGCTTTCATTTTGTCCTCCAGTTAGGCGTTTTCCATAAAAAAGGCCTTGACATATTTTGTAAACGCGTTTACAATTATATAAAAGCGAACGCGTTTACAAAAAAGATGTGGGAATTTCCCACAAAAAGCAGGCGCATATAGGCACATGAATAGGAAAGGAGTAACGAAAATGGCAGATAGGAATCGGCCTTTCAGGCTTGGAATGCATACATATACTCTGCATTTCTTTGGGCTTGGGGAGAGTTGGGGATTTGGGAAGGATTATTACTTTGAGCAGACAATGTCTCTTTATGAGTTGATGGACAAAGCGGTGGCATGGGAGCTGGACGGTCTGCAGATTACGAAAGTAGATCTTTTGACAACGGCAAAGGAGGAGCCTTTTTCGGCGGAGAATCTGGGAAAAGTCGCACAGGCTGCGAAAGACCATGGCCTTTTCCTGGAATTTAATTCTTCCTTCCATGCCGGCAGTGATTCCCGGGTAAACTGCACCGTTCAGGAAGCACTGCAGATCGGCCATGAACTGGGGGCGGAACTGGTTAAATTCAGCCTTGATATCCTCCGCCCCAGAGAACTTTACGGTTCCTGTATGCATCCGGAGGTCATGCGGCAGATGGCCGGCCGATACGATGAATTCAAAGCGGCCATTCCGCTGATCGAAGAATACGGTATGCAGATTGCCATTGAGAACCATACGGATACATTTGCCGACGAGATTATGTGGATCGTCGAGAAATTAAATCATCCGCTGATCGGGACCTGCGTGGATACGATGAACTCCCTGCAGGTGATTGAGGGACCGTATTATGCCATGGAGCGCATGCTCCCCCGGGCATACTGCTGTCACTTCAGTGACGATATCATTGTTGTCGATCCGCTCGGTGTACATGATATCGGTGCGCCCCATGGGCAGGGCTCCATGGACTGCCCCGGGATGCTTGCGCAGATCCGTGAAAAATCTCCTATGGAAAAAATTATATTTGAGAACGAGATTGCGTTTAAAAGCATGGATGAGCCGATTGAGGAAGCGAGAGCCAGAGAGCTGCAGGCCTGTGAAGAGAGTGTGCGCTATCTGCGGGACGTGCTGAAGCTGGGTGTCAGAAACAGATAGAGGATCAAGGGAGGGAATAATATATGTCAAGGGAACAGCTGATACATGACGCGGCTATGGAGATCATGCGCGATGTGGGTGTGAAGATTTATAACGGAAAGGCCGTCCAGATCCTGAAAGATCATGGGATCAGGGTGGAGGGAGACACGGCTTATTTTACGGAAGAGCAGGTAATGCATTGGGTGAAGATGGCGCCGGAATCTTTTACCCTTTATGCCAGGAACCCGAAATACGATATGCAGATCGGCGGTGACAGCATCAATCCGGCGCCCACCTATGGATGCGCTTTTATAGACGAGTGGGACGGGACGCGCCGTCGCGGAACCATGGAGGATTATATCAAATGTCTGAAACTGGTTCACGCGAATGACGACTATGCTATCAACGGCGGTATTATGATCCAGCCGGGTGATGTTCCGGAAGAGAGTGCCGCCCTTGAAATGTTCTATGCGACGCTGAAGTATTCCGACAAGGCCATCATGCTTCCCACCGGTTTCAAGGCGGAGATGGAACTGATCCTGGAGGCCGGCTGTGAATTTTTTGGCGGCAGGGAGGCTTTCGGGGCAAAACCCAGGATGATTGCGCTGATCAACACGGTTTCCCCGCTGGCGCTGGATGAAAGAATGCTTGACTGCCTGATGCTGCTGGCCGAGTATGGCCAGCCTGTGATCCTCTGCCCGGCCACCATGTTGGGGGCTACGGGTTCCCTTTCCATGGCAGGTTCTCTGGCCAGCGGTACGGCTGAAGACCTTGCAGGTATCGTTCTGGCGCAGATGGTGCGTCCGGGAACGCCGGTTGTTTTCGGTATCCAGTCGACGGCGGCTGATATGAGGGGTGGCATTACATTTGCCTGTGCGGCGCCGGAGGGGACACTGATGCAGGGTTTTGGGGCCAATATGGCAAAATTTTACGGGCTTCCCTCCAGGGGCGGCGGCTGCCAGACCGATGCACCGGTGATTAACTGCCAGGCCGGATATGAATCCATGTTGACGTTTTCTTCCGCTTACCGCCATGGAATCAATCTGGTAATGGAGGCCGGGGGCGTTATGGACAGTGTCAACGCCACTTCTTTTGAGAAGATGGTCATTGATTTTGAGATTATCCGCCAGGTGAAAGCCGCATTTACACCTATTGAGGTGAATGAGGAGACACTGAATCTGGATGAGATCAAAGAAATCGGGCATTCCGGAAGTTTTGTCACTTCCGATTATACACTGGACAATTTCGGTGATCTGTATTCCCCGCGTGTAGGCTCCCGCAACGCGAAAGGCGCGGCCTACTTTAAAGAAAGTATAGACAGGGAGATGGAGCGGCTGTTGAGGCAATATGACAGCAATCCTCCGGCGCCGGATGCGGGTGCGATGGAAAAAGTGAAAGCGGTGTTGTCCAGGTCAGGACGGGACTTTATCTGATGCGGGATGCAGGTGGCGGGGGGTAAAAGTCTGGTGTTGCGGATAAGCGGTTTCAGGTACATGTAGACATGGGTTTCTTGAATGAAAAGGAGAAGAGTATGAGAATTAGCGGCAGTAAACGATGGGTGATTGTGGCGCTTTGTGCCTTGATGGCCGGTGTGATGGTGTATGTACCGTTTTTACGTTACAGCTATTATGACCAGATGTGCATACTGTTCACACAGTACAAGCCGATTGTCCCGGCGTCTGAGGTAAATGAATTTATCGGTGATTTCGGACTGGCTTTCGGTGTGGTATCCATGCTGGGTTATCCCTTTGGTGGCATACTGGCGGATAAGTTCCGCGAAAAATGGCTGTTGATCCTGGGCGGAATTTTGATGGGTGTTTGTTCTTTCTGGTTCGGGATGGTACCCGGAAAGACGGCCATTGTGATCATTCATATTCTGTATGGTGTGGGAACCAGTTTTATGATCTGGTCTGCATATCTGAAGCTTACCCGCAAGATGGGGAATGCGAAAGAGCAGGGACGGATGTTTTCTACCTCCGAATTTGTCAGGGGCATTTTCGGTACGGCTATTGGATTTGTGGGAGTAGGGCTGCTGGGCAAGGCGGTGCTTTCCAACGGTGAGATCGACCCGGTGCTGATCGGTCAGCAGTGGAAGATGTTGATGTTTATCAGCGGCGGTTTGTTTTTCCTGTTTGCGCTCCTGCTGTTTTTCTTCCTGCCCGGCGATGTGGTGGGTGCAGAGGATGACGGCGCATCCGCGCAGGCCAAGTTCAGCATCGGTAATGTGGTTACGGTGTTGAAGATGCCGGGCACCTGGCTGATCTCTGCCCTGATATTTTTCTGCTTTTCTTTTACTTCCGCAGGAAACGGTTACCTCGGGGCTTATACGGTCAATGTTCTGGGCATTTCGGCCACACAGGCCAGCTTCTTTGCCATCCTCCGGAATTATATTATTGCGGCGTTGATGACATTTGCCATCGGGTTCATCTCAGATAAAATCGGAAATAAATCAAAAACACTGGGAATTTACCTGTTCGTGGCAACCATACTCTGTGCGGCCCTGATTTTTACCAAGAGCGTCGTTGTTTTGTGTATCGCCATATCCTTTGCTTTCGCGATTGTATATTCCGGTATGAGGGGAATCTATTTTGCAACGTTGGGTGAAGTCGGTATTCCCCTTCATCTCACCGGTGTTTCTACGGGTATTATCTCCATGCTCTGTTATCTGCCGGATGTATACTTTGCCAAGCTGGCAGGCTCCTGGCTGGATGCAAACGGCAATGTGGGATACGACTATATCTGGTTTTATACGATCGCCTGCGGTGTGTTGGGCGTTATCACGGCGGTGGTCACATTCCGCTATTCAAAAAAGCTCGCTGATAAAAAAGCGAAGAAAAAATAGCAGATGCTGAAAATATCTTCGGTTATGGATATGCCATGCGCGGCGTGGCATATCCGTTTTCATCATAAAGGGAGGGAATTTTATGAGTACCGTTCAAGTGGTGATTGCAGCGATCCTGGTGATTGCAGATCTGCTGGTCTGTACGGTTATCGGCATTCGTACCAGGGGGAACGCGGCCAGTGCAGATGATTATTTTATCGGTGGTAAGAAGACAGGCGTTGTGCTGCTGTTCCTCACGGCCTGGGCCTCGTTCAGCGGTTCAGGCAACTTTATCGGACAGGCAGGGCGGGGCGCCATGGAGGGGATCAGCGCTTACTGGCTTTGGCTGGGAGAAGGCTTTCTGGGAGGTATCATCATGGGGTATCTTCTGGCTCCCTGGTTAGCGCGTTTCAAATACCTGAGTATGCCGCATTTTGTATCCGGCTATCTGTTTGGAGGCGACCGGTATATAAGAAGAGTGGGGGGAATAGCCGCGCTGATGCCCAATGTGGTTTGGCCGGGGGCCCAGATCATGGGGGTATCCTATGTGCTGGAGCAGGTTTTTGGTATTGATTACCGCATCGCCTGCCTGGTCTGCGGCATAGTCTTTATTTTTTATACAGTCAGCGGCGGGCTGGAAGCAGTGATCTATGCGGATGCGGTGCATGGTACCATACAGATGATCTTTGCGGTCGTGGTCATTTATTTTGGCCTGAAAACCTTTCATTTTGATGTGGGGTTTCTGAGAGAAGGGGTTATGGCTGTGGATCCGGCCAAATGGGATCTTTTTGTGGGAAAGCCTTTTGCGATTCTGACCAGTTTCCTGACCGGCCTGGTGGGGGCCATATCCAATCCGATTTTCTGGAACCGCGCTTTTGCCGCTAAAGATGTGAAGACGGCCAAACAGGCCTACGGCGTGACGTTTTTTATGAATATCATTTTGGTGTTTCTGATGATCGCCATTGGGATCGCTTCCCTTATGTATACGGATTCCGGCGACCGGGCGCTGGTGTGGATGATTCTGAATAAAATGCCGCCGATCTGCGGCATCATACTGGCGGAAAGCGTGCTGGCGGCGTGCATGTCCTGTGCGGATACACACCTGAACTGCGCGGCTGCCAATATCGTATCGGATATCATGGATCCGGACGGAAAGCTGGATGGGTGGACCAGTGTCAGATATGCCAGGATCGCTACTTTGGTGGCAGGAGTTGTGGCGTTGCTTGCCAGTATAGTGGGTGACTTTATTTACGCCTTGGGCACGTACGGCTATACGGTTTGCGGAGGTGTTTTGATTCCCATGTTTGTGGTGGGCTTGATTTATCGTGATCGGAAGTCGGAAACTTTCCGTTCCCGTCTCAGCGTATCGGCAGGGAGGGTCGGGGTGACCTGCGGCCTGGCAGCTGCCCTCGCCTTTGAATTGATTCCCTCGTGGAAAAATATTTTCGGCGGCGGTGTCATACCGGCGATTGTCGTGACGGTTTTGTGTACGGTCATCCCCAATTACTTTTTCCACGATCAGACATGGAAAGGATGATAAATTTTCTTGACGTACAGCCTGTAATGAGATAGTATTTTCGGTAAGTTAATGTGTCTGCACTGGAAGATCAACGGTATATCTGCAATTTTTTGAATAAATAATAGGGTATGGCTGTATATGAAAAAGGGAATAAGACAAAACAACGCTTAATCATGTCGATGCATGATAAGCTAAAGTCGCAGGAGGCGTCAAAGATCACGGTGCGTGAATTCGCGAAGGATAACGGGTGTTCTCCTGCGGCTTTGTATCGGCATTTTGAGAGCCTGGAATATCTGATTATACTGGGGGCGGTAAGGTTTTTTATCGATTATATGGCGGAATATGGCCAGCTGATAGACTCCCATGATAATCCGCTGGAATCCTATTTTAAAGGCTGGCAGTTATTCAACAGGTATGCGTTTGAGCGGCCGGATCTCTATTACCGGCTCTTGTGGGGGCAATATAACACGAGACTTTCGGAGGCTCTGGAAGAATATTTTGAATTGTTTCCCATGGCAGGGTCGGAACGGGATCCGGCGTATTTTTATACACTTGTATTCACAAATGATATCATCGAACGCGATTTACTGATGCTGCGGCGTGCCGTGAATAAGGGGATGTTGTCTTACGATGATGCGGTTTATTATAGTAAATCAAATACACTGATTGTAAAAGGAATGTTGGAAATGTATATGGGGTGTGACCTGGAGGCCAGGAAGCAGGGGGAACAGGAGTGTAATCAGCTGCTCCTGAAAAACCTTGAGAAAGCTTATGTTCCCGCAGGGAATATCCCCGGAATGTAAGGAGGGTTAAAGATATTTGATTCAGATTGCAGGCAGGCGGACACATTAACCGGTTTTGAGGGGAAAATAGCTTTGTTTTGATTGTGCCGTAAACATCGGACAAAGTATTATCCGTATCTGAAAATCCGGCGGGAAAGTGCCGCCTGTTTTTTTATGAAAAAAATCAAGGTGAAATCAAACAAAATCCATGCTTCGTTCATCTAATAGGTGTAACAAGCAAATGAGAAGTCCGGACGTAACATTTCAAACAGGTCTGCGCACTTGCTGCGCTGACCGTAAGAACATGATTCAGGAGTGCAAAAATTCCATCGCGCAGCGATTATAAATGGATTTTTGCATGTAACAGGTCGGCTTGTCTGAACTGTTACATCCGGACATATAAGAAAGAAGAGGAAGCAACATGAACCTGTTGATAAGGAATGCCAGAAAGCATGATAAAGCAGCGTTTCAGCAGTTGATGGAACAGGAAGGCAAGTCCATGTATAAAGTGGCCAAGGCTATTTTGAAAAATGATGAGGATGTGGCAGATGCCATGCAGGAGACGGTTCTGACATGCTGGGAAAAAATAGATACACTGAAAAAGGATGAGTATTTCAGAACCTGGCTGACCCGCATCCTGATCAATCACTGCAATGCCATATACAGGCAGCGGACGAGAGCGATCCCGGAGGAAACCATTCAGGAAACATGGTTTCAGGAGACGGGATATGCCAATGTGGAGTGGAGGAGTTTCCTGAACAGTTTGGAGGAGAAATACCGCACAGTGATCATGCTGTATTATGTGGAGGGATTCAAGGCCAGGGAGATCGCCCAGATTCTGGATATGAATGAAAATACCGTGAGGGGAAGACTGGCGACGGCGAGAAAAAAACTGGAAGCATCCTATAAAAACAGTGAAAAGACAGCGCGGACGGTAAAGTTTGAAAGGAAGACGGCTTTTTGTGCGGCGGAAAGGAGAGCTTAGTATGGGTAGATTTGAAGATATGATCCTGGGACTCAAGGAGGACACGGAGGTGCCGGCGGATGTGTGGGCAAAGTATACGGATACACTGGCGAACCTTCCGGACAAACCACAGAAGCAGAACGTCCGGACAAACCGCTGGATCAAATACATGGCTTCGGCGGCCGCGGTGGTTGGCACTTTCTCCGCTGTCTGTACGGCTAATCCGGCGTTGGCGGCCAGGATCCCGATCATCGGAAGTATTTTTGGGGAAGTGCAGGAAATATCCAGATTTTCAGGGGAGTATGAGGATAAAGCAACCGTATTGAATACGGAAACGGCGTCCAACATGGAAGCCGGTGAAGCGGAGGCGGCCGCCGGTGCAAAAGAAACCGGTAAGGAGGAGGCCGGCGATATAAAAGGAACCATAAATCCACAATATGTGGCGGAGGATGCCGGTGTGACTGTCACGGCATCGGAGATTTACTGCGACGGGCTGTCAATTTTTCTCACTGCACAGGTGGAATCGGAGCAGGGAAACCTGAACAATCTTTTGGGAAATATAATGTATCTGCGGGGAAACTGGAAAGCCGGCGCAAGTGGGCAGGAGACGGAACTGGAGAATGATAATCTGGAAGGCAAGGTGATCGACGACCATACTTTCGTCGGTATGCTGAAGCTTGACCTGGATACACTGGATGTCAAGGACGGTGAGATGGAGCTGAAACTTTCCCGGATCGGCTATGACGATATCCGGGAGCAGGACTCGGAGGATATCAGCGAATCCCATAAGATTGAGGGGGAGTGGAATCTGAAACTTCCATTCGCTGTAGACAGGGAAGCGGTGACAAAGATCCCGGTAAATAAAGAGAGCAACGGATATTGTCTGAAAGAAGTTTTTGTATCTCCGTATCAGGTTGTCACGTTTACCGATGTACCCTACACCATGGATACGACCACCCGGGAAGAGTTTGATGAAATGATGAATACGAAAACGGGCGGAACCGGGGATCCGGGCTATACTTATGAAGAGTATATGGCGCAGCAGGGCAAAATCTATGAACCCTGTGACACGATCATATTCAATCAGGACGGTGAAAAACTGCAATCCTGGGATGAATACCAGGGACGTTCCACGAGTGCGGTAGATGGGAAAAAAGTCACGAAACTGTATATCTATATTTTCGATGATTTTGACGCATGGTTGGAAATGGAAAAGAAAGGGATGGACTGCGGAGCAGCGGATCAGGCTCTGATAGCCGCTGAGGTGGATGTAAAATAAAACTGTAAAAGGAGTATGCCAGGTGGCAGACAGCCATCGGACCTGCTCCTTTTTTGCCGGTCAGATAACAGCGCACGTGAAATCTTCTTGAAATTTTGCTTTTTTATATGTAACATATAAAGGGTACCAAATGGGAAACGGGGAAAAGCATGCCCGACTTGCCTATAATGTTAGAACTTTGTGAGATACCTGGAAGTATAGTGAGTTGTTAAGTAGGGGGAACGTTGATATGGAAAATCATGAAAAGAAGGCAGACGAAAATTTGATTGTTTTGAAAAGAAAGGCTGAAAATAACACGACAAAAAATGTAATCATTTCAATTTTTTTTTCAGTAACATGTTTGACAGGGATTATGGCGTGCCTGATTTGTAATGTTGCAATATCCGGCAATTTGACATGGTCATTAATTCCGGTCACTTCTGTTATTTTTGCATGGGTTATATCTTTCCCAAGTATTATATGGGGGAAAAGAGGAATTGTCGTAAGTTTAATGTCTTTAAGTATATTTGTCGTTCCTTATTTGTTTTTGCTGAGTAATTTAATAAAGGTAACGGAAGTGTTTTCAATTGGTACAGTGATGGCAGTGGTCTCCGTCGTATTTTTATGGATAATAGTTGCGGTTTTTAGCCGTGTTGGGAAAACAGGAAAATTAGCCAATCTGGGAATTTCTTTTTTATTGGCTGTCCCGTTTCTACTTATCGTCAATATACTATTATCAAGAATGATAGCGGAGCCTGTTTTTGACAGGTGGGATGCGTTGTCCGTCTTAATATTATTGATCCTGGCATTGGTTTCGTTTATTTGTGATTATGCCAGGAAAAAGGATTAATGAAATCCGAAGCAATTTCACATGGATTGTCGTGGCGGGGGCGGTTATCGGTCTGTTGATTACAGTGGTCGGGCTTCTTTTTTTGGATGAAATCATCTGGGGATTGGGAGCAAGCGAAGCATTGTTCCCATATTGCAGGACTTATCTGACCATACTGCTTATGTTTGCCGCCGGGAATATGATGCAGGTGTTATACCAGAATCTGTTTGTGACGGCAGGAAAAACGACATTAGGCTTAGTGCTTGCTGTTCTGGCGGGAATGGCCAATATTGTTTTTGATTATGTCTTTATTGTTTTGCTGCAGATGGGGGTAGGGGGGCTGCCATTGGGACAGGTATCAGATATATGATACCGACAATAATCGGCACTGTATTTTTTCTGACAAGTGGAGGTATAAATGAAAGCGGGGAGGTTATTAGTAAAGAACTTTGATGCAAGGATTCCTAAAATAGAAATAAAGCCTCAAGGACCAGGTTCAAAAATAGTTGTATTCTCAAAAATGTATGATGAGAATGACGACAGGAAAATTAATGTAAAGATTAATTTTAATGATGTTGCTGCAATCGAATTTTGTATCAATTATTTTGATAATATGATTGGTGCAGAAGCATTGGGTTTGTATGAAATTGAAGATATTGATTTCGTTGATTCTGTGGTTAAACGCAATTTTGAGCGCCGAAGAGAAGTCTATCTTTTAGAAGGTAATTATGGGTACGAGCCAGATGAGCCGGCAGATATGTTAAATGTGTTTGACCTTTTGGGGATATATCAAAAGGAAAAAGAAAAGTATCATGCCTTCGTTCAGAATGTGGATGCGGGCGTTTATATAATTATTGCTAAGGGATATCAGATTGTACGGTAGATTCAATTTATATGTTTTTAAAATCTTGTGCTACGCCGGAAAAAACTGCATTTGCAAGAGAGTAAATAAAACGCAAAAATATCAGTTCCCAGGCACAATCTTAGTAAACGGTAGAACTACCGTTTACTACATTTCTGCAAGTGCCCGCTTCGATAAAATATTTAAATAAAACTTCTTATTTCTTTTGCCAGGCTAAAAGGAATAATTTCTCCCGCATTCGTCTCCTTATATGCCTTTTCTTCGTGCATATAATCTACAATATCCTTCGCCTTGAAATTTTTAAACTTCCCAATCACTTTGTCCAGTATGGCTTTTTCTCCATCACTTAATATAGAATAATCCGTTCCAGCAGTTGGATAAACATGTAGCATCGTATCATAGTTATAGCTTATCTCTTCTTTAACGTTAAGATTTTCGAGATTCATTAAACTATAATGTCCTATGGGCAGGGCTCCCATTGGTTTGTGTCTATAAACCATACCAGTCATGGCAAATTCGTTCTCAATAAATGCCAGAACATCCGAATACCACAGCATTTTCATCAGTTTTACCTTGAATAAGTTTGATACTTTCTCCGCAATATAGGAAATCATTGCTTCTATCTTATCAATATTTAAAACTGTAAAACCATTTGAATCAGACGGTTCTTCAAAATTAGCATACTCACT
>DPJQ01000075.1:0-1558 GCA_003542935.1 Lachnospiraceae bacterium
AACGATCTGCTGTTTTGCCTCTTCGATCAAAGCCACCGGCAATCTTTCCCTGACCTTATAGTGGCCAAGCCCCGTCTGCTGTTCAATGTCCCCCAATTCCACCGTATGGTTGTCGTCCAGATAGCCCAGCACCTCAAAGATCCGGCTGTCATAGGCAATGCGGCTTCCTATCGGGAACGGCACATATCCCGGCGTTTCTTCTTGCCCCTCCGCCGCATCCGAAAGTATCTGGTCGCCGTCCTCTCCGCCCTCCTGATAAGGATTGGGATAGAGTTCAAACAGGCTGAGCTGCCCGCCTCTGTCATTTCTGCCTGTATCTGCCTGTGCATCTTCCGTTCCGCCTGAACTATATTCCTCCGGTATCTGCTCATCTGAATCACTTTCATCCGGAATGTCAAAATCACCTATGGCATCCTCTTCCTCCCGGTATGGGAGATATTCGCCGTCCCGCACAAGGGCACCTATCACATAGGCGACCACATCCCATGACAGACGCACGAAGCCGTCCTCCCCGAAAAAGAAATCCGCCACATCCCTTCCCGGCACAATTCCCCTTTTCCCATCGCCGCTCTTTTGGAAACCATAATCCAGATAAATATCCCTGACGGCATCCTGTTTTACTGTCATGGCATCCGTCTGCAGGAACACCCGGTTGATCCGGTCATACAAATCATGCGGGTACACATCGGTATCCGTCAGAAGTCTCTGTATTTCATCCCAGTCCTTGTGTTCTCTGACATTTTCCTTTGTTGCTGATTCTTCCAGACGGAAAAAGAAACCCTCGGCGGTATTCTCCGCTTTGGGTTCCTCTGCATCTCTATTCTCCGGCTCCGGCCCTGCCGTTTCCTCTTTCCCGCCTTTTCTGTTCCTTTCCGTTCCTACCGGAACCGATATGCCACCTCCTGCAGCACGATTTCTTCCGCCTGCCTGGTTATCATCTCCATGTGCCCGGCTCTCTCCAGTGTGTCCTCGGTCTCCGGCATCGGCTGTACCTCCAAAAGCTGCTGTATCAGTGCCTCCTTCTTTTCCTCCGCCTCTGCGTCCACCTTGTCTATCATCTCGTTGATCTGACCCTGTGCGGTCAATTCCGACAGCCGCTGCGGGTGGTTCGATTTCATATAATCTTTCCACCTTCTCCCGAACATCCCTGCCGGCCTCTGGTCGTTCTCCCGGTTCTTTGATATTTGGAGATTCGGGTACAACATCCCGTCCTCCCCTTTCCTGTATTCCAGTTTTGCTAACGGTTCTCGGCTCATATCTCTGGCTCCTTTCTTCCTTGATTTCCTCAATCTGCCTGTGTATCTCTGAGAGCACCGGCCTCGCTATGGCGCAGGCATAATACCCAAGTCCCATGAACAGCTCCAGGCTCCCGAAATGGCTGATATTCTCAAAAGCTCCCGTTTCCTCAAAAGTTTCTGTCCCAATCCCGCACTTTTTAAATACAATGTAGGCTGCGCTGTCCGATGCCAGTTTTGCGAACTCTTCCTGCACCGCCTCCGGGGGCAGTCCGTACAGCACACTGCCCTCATCCCTGACCTCCACTCGGGAAAGATACTTC
>DPJQ01000075.1:1797-4634 GCA_003542935.1 Lachnospiraceae bacterium
ACCCTCATCCCTGACCCCCACTCGGGAAAGATACTTCTCCAAAAATAAGTCTGCCTGCATACTTGCAAGCTGGCACAGACAGTTTTCTGTGTTTTCACTGTCCGTTCCAAATCGTTCATGAAACCTGCGCAGGATTTCCGGCTGGTACTGCCGCTCCAGGGACCAGACTGCGCCCATGGCCTTGCGGAACCCCTCATAGCTGCCACGGGTATCCGCAAGGTCAAAGTAATAAGCAAGCGTAGCCTTCGGATTGTTCATATCCACAACGCCGATGCCCTTGGAGCCCGCTTTTAAATACCTCCCGGTCTGTCTCTCCCAGCCCGCTTTTGTGGCAAGGAGTCCTGCGTCCGGCCGCTGTACATAGATCAGCACATTTTTGTCAAAAGACATTCTATAATATTTTGACACGCTGGACAAAAGCCCCATCCACTCCGTCCTGTTCCGCGTCAATGCCTGCACCGCCTGGCGGTACAAGTCTGCCAGATAAGTCTCCCTACCCAACCTGCCGCCCCGTTTTTTCGCCGCCCTGGGCGAAATATAATTCCAGCGCCTTTATAATCGTTTCCTCGATTTCCTTCCTGCTCTGCTGATCGTCAAAAAACCTGTTGATAACAGTCTCCTTTATCTTAATGGGCTGTGAACTGTTCTTAGGTTTCCTCGTCTTTTCCTCCGTGACGATCTGCCGGATCCGCTCTTCGGTCAGTTTCCCTTTTCTGGCATAATCATGCAGAAGGGCGGACTTTTTTGTATCTATGCGGAAATTGTCCCCCGCTATCAGCTCTGCGATCAACAACTGCTGTTCCGCTTTCACAAAAGAAATATCATAAGCCGCCTCAAACCCCAGTAACTTTGCATCCAGACAGTCAAGCAACGGTGTGATGAGCGTTGCTATCTTAAGATACCGTGCAATGCGGTCCCTGCTCAGTCCGTATTCCCCGCTGACCGCCGCCCCTGCATCCGACTTCTTTGGGTTTCCCAATGAAGTCCCGTTTTGCCCGGTTTCCTGCGGGTTTACCAGCCCTTCAATCTCCTTTAAAAGGTCGTTTCTCCTGCCCTGGCTCTTGATAGCGTCATAGTGCTGTTTCAGGCAAAGTGCCTTTTCAGAGGGGCTTAAATCATCAAAGGAACGCTGGCGCAGGTTGGTCTCTGTCACAATCAGGACGGCATCCTCATAGGTCAGATCTTCCCGGATGACAACAGGACCTTGAGTAAGCCCAGCCAACTTTGCCGCATTGACCCGATTGTGCCCGCTCAGTATGGTATGCCTGTCTCCATGTTTCCAGAGGATGAGGGGCTCCAGTATCCCAAACTCCCGGATGCTATCCACCATGTCCTCCAGCCTCTGGCCGGTGTACAGCTTAAACTTATGGTCGGGAAACGGCTCCATCCGGTCAAAGTCCATTTCCGCCAGTCCCGCCCCAGCCGCTTCCTGCCCCTGCTGTGACGGCTGCTCCTTGGTCTGAAAGTCAAACAGGTCATCCATTCCGTCCAGACTGGAATTAAGCAATGTGTTCGCTGGTGCTTTCGATGCCCTTGCCGGTATTTTTGGTGTCCTTGCCGCCATTTCCCATCAACTCCTTTACAAATTTTTCATAGGCTTTCGCCGCCGGGTTGTCCGGCTCGTACTCGCAGATTGTCATACCGTACTCCACGGCCTCCGGCACCTTGATAGAGCGGGGAATGCTGTTGGTAAAGATGCGCACCCTTTCCCCCAGCGCCTGCTGTAACTGCGCCTTCACCCGCTTAGATACCCTTGTCCGCTCGTTATCCATGGTGATCAGGATGCCCTCGATCTCCAATCCTGCGTTGGCATGGCTCTTGATCCTGTGAAACGCCCGCAGGAACTCCGCCATCCCCTCCACCGCCAGCGTCTCCGACTGCACCGGAATGAGCAGGCTGTCACAGCATATCATCACATTTATCATGGCTGTCCCCATCTTCGGCATCCCGTCGATGAGGATGTAATCGTACTGCTCTTTAATGGTATCTACGAACTCCTTCAGCTTGTACTCCGCAAAATCGGTATCGCACATCAGCTTGTCGAAGTTATCCAGCTTATTGTTCGCCGGGATTAAATCCACTCCTGTCTCCGTCCTTATCATGTAATCCTCTCTGTCCGGCAGCTTTTCGTTCATCACGATACATTTCAAAATATCATAGATTGTCATGGTCAACTGCTCCGGCGCGGCCACCCCGCACAATTTGGTTGTGTGCCTCTGCCCGTCAAAGTCAATCAATGCCACCCTGCATCCTTCCTTTGACAGCAGATATGACATGGTTGTGGCGGTCGTGGTCTTACCTACGCCACCCTTTCTGTTTACGATTCCTAAAACCTTGCCCATTTGCCTGTTTCCTTTCTATTGCCTCAATTTGTTATCTGGTTACATTTGATCTGGATAAAAGTAGGGTTTAAGCACTTGCCTCCTTCCGTGTAAGAAAAATATAGGTTACAATTTGGGGAAATAGATATTACACTAAAATATAGATTTGGATAGAACAGATATTTTGAAATAATTTTGATTCATACAGACCTGCAACTGCCTTATGGTATTTTAGTGTCAAGTTATCCGATTTCCCTTTTCAGACTGAAAACAAGGATGTCTTCACTCCGTTCTGCTGCTTTCACAGCAATTTTTTATCTTGGACGAAATCAGCGGAACCCTTTATTTTACTGGCTTCTCACTAACTTGACACTATAATACCATTATCCCCCCACTCCCGGTTAGGGTAAGTCAGGTCGCTGTTTCTGGTAGAGCCACGCACAAAATAGTTTTTAATCTCTCTGCTCTCCACCAATATATTATTCCCCTCTACCACCGCCCACTGCATGAACTGAG
>DPJQ01000124.1 GCA_003542935.1 Lachnospiraceae bacterium
AAATTCGAAGGGACGGGTCTTTAAGGACTTAGCCAGACGATCCAGCAATGTCTGGGCCGTACTCTCGCCAAACGCCTTTTCCAGAACGGCCCTGGCGTACTCCATACCACCATCCGTCACCACCTTCTGGGTCAGGCAGGTCTTGTAGAACTCATCCAGAACTTCTTCCATCTGCTCCGGCGAAATATGTCCCAGCCTTGCCACCTCAATGGTCAGCTTCTCAATATCGCTCTCATTCAGCTGTTTATAAATTTTGGATGCCTTATCAGCCCCGAGGGAGACAACTACCGCTGCCGCTTTCTGCGGGGGAGTCAGTTTCTCATTCTCCATCTCCATCGCCTCCATTTAACCAGCTTCTCAGTAACTGCGCGGATATCTCCGCATTCTGCTCTGCAAACTCACGGATGCTCCGTTTCAGCTCCATGCCTCTGTCATTCTGAATTTCCTGAAGCTCCTGGTTCAGATCGAGTACAGGTTTTTCCTCTCCTTCAGCTTCTTCTTCTTCCAGAAGAGCCTCTTCTTCCTCTTCCAGTTCCTTCTTACGCTTGCGTCCGCGGATAACCAGTACGACGATCACCACGATCAACAGCAGGATCAGTGCCGCGCCGACAATCAATACCCACGGGGGAATCGTATCCAGAATCGCCAGGAAACCGGTAGATGTCTCATCCTGCGGCGTTTCCTCCTGCCCCGTATTAAACGGCGCACTCACCACGGTAATCTTGGTTGCCTGATCCGCCGCCGCGATACCGGCCGCATTGCCGATCAGCGACCGGAGCTGTTCCTCCCGCAGAGTGCCGAAGCCCTGCCCGTTGATCACTACGGAAACGGTCAGGTCGTCCAACACCCCTGCGGGCACCTGACCCTGCTCCTTGATCTGGTTTACGAGATAGTCTCTGACGATCTTCTCGCTGTAAGCCCTCGTGTTATCCGTATTTCCGTCTGTATTGTATTCAGGCGTGTCGGCATTTGTTTCTGTACCGGCCACACCGCCGGCGCCCTCATCCAGACCGGCCTGCTCTCTGTAGGTCTCTTCCTCATCAACAATACCTGTTTTGTCCTGTTCGTCGATCTTTTCCGGTGTGTTGTAAGTAATCGACTCGCGAACCAGGCTTTCCATATTGAGCTGGGCTCTGGCGGTAATCGCAACATTTTCCTGGCCGTAAGTCGGTCCCAGCACTTTCATAATGCTGCTTATGACCTGATCCTCTATCACCCGGGCCAGCTCCTCGTTATCCGAACCGGTGCTAGTCGCGCTGCCTTCCGCTTCCATGGACACGTCATTGCCGTTTCCGTCCAGCACCGCCACATCCTCCAGCTCCATCTCAGGGATGCTCTTTGCCACAAGGCGCTGGATACCCATCACCTGCTCCTCGGAAGGAGAACCGCCGTTCTCCATGACCACAACCACCGATGCGGTGGGTTTCGTCGAGTCGCTCAGGACATAAGAGCTTTTCTCGCCCAAGGCTATGGTCACTTTCGCGTCCTCCACGCCGTCAAAGAGGCGAATCGTGGCGCCGATACGATCCTGCAGCTCATAAATCTTATAAGTTGCTTTGTCCGAATCCGTCGTCATCATGCCGGCGTTGTCTTTAAAAGTATCGTATGTAAACCCGTTTTTGGGATAACCTTCCTGGACAAGGGATGCTTTCGTCCGATCCACGATATCGCTCCGGACCAGAATCGTCGTATTCCCCTCATAGCGGAAATTTATTCCGTCCTCCACCAGCTTATCCGTGATCTGCCGGAATTCCTCTTCACCCAGGCCGGAGAACAGCACTTCATACGGCCGGTTGTTCAGGGCAAACGCAATGGCAACCGCCCCGATAATCAGGGCGGCCGCCCCGGCAATGATCAGTACGATGGTCCTGCGGCTCAGTTTTCCTGCCCATTCTTTTAATTGACCAACTTTTTCTTTCATTGTCCAAAACTCTCTTATTTTCTTTAAATTATATACAATGTACTGCTACATTTTATGGCAGACAAAAATATCAGTCCGTACTTACCACATCGTATTACGCACTGATACGCATAATTTCCGTATAAGAATCCAGCGCTTTGGACCGCAGCGCCACCAGCAGATCCACAGACAGCTGCGCTTTGGCTGCCGCAATCGGATAGGAATGGGGATCCTCCGCCTGCCCTGTCGCCAGAAGATACTGTTCCTTATTCTTCACGTCGTCGGATACCCTTACGTTATCGATCGCCTCCTGAAAAATCCCCTGGAACAGCGATATACCGTCCTGTCCTTTTACTTTCTGCGCCGTCCCTGACAGTCCGGACAGGCTCATAGGCTCAATAGGAGTTATGAACATCTCATCCATGGTTATGTATCCATCCTTTCATTGTCATACTTTAGTTTCCGAAGCACAAAGCTCCTTGAAATTATTGTCCTTTGATGGCACTCTGAAGCAGCTTAAAATCCATATTCACACTCTGCATCAGATACTGATACTGCAGCCCGCTCCTGGCAAACTCCGTCTGTTCCACATCCATATTCACATTATTCTCATCCACCCTGGCGGAATCGTCCCTGCTGTACAGGGTATAATGGCTCTCTTCAATGGCCTCCGGCATAGCCCGGCTGTTCTTTGACCCGCTGGCCTCTATCAGCTTATTGCGGAATTCCTCCTCAAAACTGACGTCTGTGCGCTTAAAACCCGGCGTATCCACATTCGCCATATTGTTCATCAGAACCTCTTCCCTCTTATATAAATAGGACAGGGCTTTCTCCGCCATCGAAATCGTATTTCCAAACATAATATTCATCCCTTCCTTGAAGCTAAATCCATGATATAGAGTTGCAGATAGAGTTACTATAACGCACCCACTCGAAAAAGTCCAGTGGTTTATACCTGAAATTAATTTTACAGACAACTTTCCGGTATGCAGCCGGATATCTTCCATATCAGATCCGCCGATTGCTTTTTGGTGCTTCTACAGTAAAAACAGCGATTCCTGTTCTTCATCGTCTCCGGAAAGCATCTGCCCCAGCGTTCCTATGACCTGATTTTGCATCCGTAACTTCATGATCTGCGTATAGTACCGGGCATCCTCCTGCCCAAAATCTATATAGCCGTCCCTGACCCGTTTCAATATATCTGAAACGGCCTCCAACCGGTCAGCACCGGCCACATAAGAGCTCTCTGTGTCTGAAACCGCCGACGACGAATCATTATACATCCGGGCAGCCTGGACGGCCAAAGCCGTCTGTCCATAAATCCGGGCAGTCTGTCCCGTCTGACCATAAGCCTGCGTATTCACCGTCTTCCCGGTCGTCAGGTTCTGGCCCATATAGTTCTTTACTTTTTCTATATATTTACGGGTAAACGGCGGCACGCCTCCGTATTTTGCCACGGTACCGCTACCCGCATTATATGCCGCCAGGGTGAGGTCTATGTTTCCGTTGTATTTCTTCAGCTTCTGGGCAAGATATTTCGCCCCGCCCATAATATTGCTCCTGGCATCAAAAGGATCCGACACCCCCAGCTCCTTCGCTGTTCCCGGCATCAGCTGCATCACACCCTGGGCGCCTGCCGACGATACCGCCTTCGGGTTAAAGTTTGACTCAACCTTTCCTACCGCCTTCAAAAGCTCCACCGGAACCTGATAAGTCCGGGCCGCTTCCTCAAAAATAGCGTCCATGCTCTCCGGCACATTCACACTTCCTGCCGCATTCGCAAAAACATCGGAAAAATTCTGAGCAGCCGTCGTCTGCCCTGCCGAAAATCGGCTGCCATATGTATTCGCCTGGATCTGGGACAGGAGCCTGTTGAAATCGTCATATTGCTTCTGATAAACTGAATAATCGATCGCCATTGCATCCGTCTCCCTTTTTATTCATTATTTTAATATTCTCCGGTATTTCATTTATCAATATTCATTAACCGAAATTCTGACGTAT
>DPJQ01000045.1:0-301 GCA_003542935.1 Lachnospiraceae bacterium
GCCCCGCAGGTTGATCTCCCGGTAGCCCCGGACGGCATTTTTCACGGAGCTTCTGGACTTTGTAAAGGCAGGCGGATCAAGGATCACCACATCATACTGCTCTCCCTTTCTCTCCAGTTCCGGCAGCAGCTCAAACACATCGGCGCAGGTAAACTCCACCACATCCGACAGGCCGTTTAGCTCCGCATTTTTCCTGGCCTGGACCACGCCGGACTCCGAGGCGTCCACCCCCAGGACATGCTCCGCCCCCGCGATCCCGGCGTTTAGGGCAAAGGAACCCGTGTGGGTGAAGCAGTCCAGC
>DPJQ01000045.1:678-6166 GCA_003542935.1 Lachnospiraceae bacterium
GTTATTTTTCTGATCCAGGAAAAAGCCCGTCTTCTGCCCATCCCTCACATCCACATGATATCGGACGCCGTTCTCCTTGATCAGCACATCCGTATCAAAGGGCTCCCCGATAAATCCCTTGTACAGCTCCATGCCCTCCTGTTTACGGACTTTTGCGTCGCTGCGTTCATAGACACCCCGTACGGTAATACCGTCCTCCGCCAGCGTCTCCTTTAAATACCCGAGGATCCGCCCTTTCAGGCGGTCGATGCCAAGGGCCAGAGACTGCACCACCAGCACGTCGGCAAACTTGTCCACCACCAGCCCCGGCAGGAAATCCGCCTCCCCGAAGATCACCCGGCAGCTCGACGTATCCACCACCCGTTTCCGGTATTCCCAGGCCCGGCGCACCCGCATCCGCAGAAAAGCTTCGTCGATCTCCTGCTCCACCCGCCGGGTCATCATGCGGATGCGTATCTTCGACCGGCTGTTGATAAAGCCACGTCCCAGGGGATAGCCGTCAAAGTCCCTGACGATCACCATATCCCCGTCTACGAAACTCCCCATCACCGAACCGATCTCATTATCATATACCCAGAGCCCGCCCGCTTTCAGCGAACGGCCCTCTCCCTTTTTCAATGTCACTGTCGCCGTACCCATAGCTCTCCTCCTCGCCCTGTGCGCCTTTTTCTGTATGATTCTCCGCCAGTATAACACAGTTTCCGCTTTCTCTGCCAGCTTCTTCCCAAAATAAAGCCTGGAAATGCCAACAGATAAAGTCTTTACACCTTTCGTGCTTGTTGTTATAATACAGTTTATCAGGAATTGCGCGTCATGCGCCATTAGAAAGCAGGTGGTTAAATGACTGAAAAAGAAATGCTCAAGCTGTCTGTAGAAGAATTTTCCAGACTTCAGCGCTTCATGTCCCTGGCTGATAAGAACAGTGAAGTCTACAAAGCAATGAAAGAAAGGTACATCGACCTGAAAGTTATCCTCACCACTTCCGGCGTGAACTTGACAGAACTGGACAGATTAAAGGAATAAGGTGCTGCCACAACATAAAGAAAGCAGGTATCCATATGACTGAAAAAGAATTGCTGCAGAAAAATATTGAAGAATTTGCCCGGCTGCAAAACTACATGGTTCTTGTAGAAAAAAACTCCGATGCTTACAGGGTCATGAAAGGGCGCTATATAGAATTAAAAGTTATCCTGACCGCATCCGGCATTAACCTGACGGAGCTGGACGTTATTAAAGAATAACCCGTCCACGCAAAAATCCGCCGTCGGCGCCTTTTTGCATATTGAGGTATACCAAGTGTAAAGCCCGTCGTCATTCATGAGCTTTACACTTTTTGCATGCTCCGCCGCCATCCATATAAAGAAAGGGAAATTTTATGCCATACTTAATAGCCGCCTCCGATGTGCCGGAGGAAGCCAAGAAACTGACCAAAGAAACGCTGAAAAAAATCCTGTCGCTGGTTTTCGACAATAAACTGTACTACGCGTTGTTCCTTCTGGCCCTCATGCTGATCACTTTAAAAATCATCGGCCTGTGTTTCCGGCCATTCCGGAAAAAAAACAGCATCCATATGAGCTTCCTGAAAAGCGTAATACAGGCCATGACGGCCATCGCCTTTTTGCTGCAGATCGGAAGCCTGTCGGATACATTTACCAAATTTTCCAGTTCCATCCTGATGTCCTCCTCCCTGATCGTGGTGGTGCTGGGCTTTGTCTTCCAGGAGGGCCTGTCCAATATCGTCCATGGGTTCATCCTGATCATCTTCAAGCCCTTCGATCTGGGCGACCGGGTGAAGATCACCATTGACGGGCAGCAGATCTCCGGTTATGTGAAAAATATCAATCTGCGCAACACTATCATTCAGAATGTGGCCAACAACAGCTTTGTGATCATCCCCAACGCGAAAATGGATCTGGGGGTCATCGACAACAGCTATTTTGACGCCGACTCCGTCAACTCCAATTTTTTGGATATCAGCGTGACTTATGAGTCCGATCTGGAAAAAGCCTGCGCGATCATGTCCGAATGCATCACCCGCCATCCCCTGGTACGGGAGGCCAGAAAGCCGGAAGACCGGGACAAGCCCGTGGATATAGTCGTCTGCAATCTGGCCGACAGCGGTATTGCCCTGCGGGCCAGCGTTGTCACCAAAACCATTGAGGAAAATTTCGGGGCCTGCAGCGATATCCGCAGGGAACTGGTCTATCGTTTTTCACAGGAAGAGGACGTGGATTTTGCCTATCCCCACGTTGTGGTCAAATCCTGACCTTTTGCCTGATGATACAGCGTCACACAATGAACAATGGCTGCATCTGTTCTTTGTGCTGACGCTGTTTTTCTGTCATCCCACCGTACTGTCTGTCCGGGCAAATGTATGCTTTTCCGGAATTGCATGGAGCAGCATGGCCGCCAGTACCAGAAAGGCCCCGATGATAAAATTGACCGTCAATTTCTCGTGGAGCAGCAAAATTCCCAGCAGCATGGAAGTCAGGGGCTGCACCGGATAAAAGGACGCACAATAGGTCGCCTCCGTCTTTGCCAGCGCCCGGTTCCAGAGCAGATGGGAAACCGCCGTACAGACCACACAGATATAGGCAATGGGCAGCAGCAGGGACGGTGTAATCTCCACGGATGTCCCTGTAACTCTCATAAACACCAGGGACGAAGGCAGGGAAAACAGGGCTGCAATGCCCATGCCGCTGCCCGTCACCAGGATCGGATCATATCGGGCCGCCAGTCTCTTTATATGGACGGTGGTATAGGACCATACGATCAGGGAAAATACACAACAGAATATCCCGAACCCCGATATGCCGCCCCCGGGGTTCCCGATGATCACTGCCGCGCCGGCCACGGCCGTTCCCAGGGAAGCCACATCCTTTTTCGGCATCCGTTCCCCCAGAAACAGCATGGCAAATAAAGAAATAAAAATGGGGCTCAGCGCATTGATCAGAGACGAGAAAGACGCATTGGCATACTGTATCCCCAAAAGCAGGGCTGCATTTGACAGAAAATAACCCAATATGCCCACCAGCAGCAGTTCCTTCCTGTCCTCCCGGCGGATTTTACCCAGGCGGCGCAGTCTGGCTATCCCCAAAAGCAGCAGGGATGAGACTGCAAAACGCAAAAACAGTAGAAACAGAGCCGGAACATGGGGCAATACTACCCGTCCGGCCACATACAGGCTCCCCCAAATCATTACCGTTAGAAGCAGTACCGGCTGGCTTCTGTCCTTTTCTGATATTTTCATCATTACCTCTCCTTGAACTTACTTCATCATTTGCCTTGATTATAGAAACGGTGTTATAATAAATCAAATATCACTTTTTTATCTTATTATAGTTTTAAACTATAATCATACGGGAGAATAACCATGACCCTGAATCAACTGACCTATTTTCAAAAACTGGCCGAGACCCGGCACATGGGGCGGGCTGCCGAAGAACTGCTGATCAGCCAGCCCAGCTTAAGCGTATCCATGGCGCATTTGGAGGAGGAACTGGGGCTCGTCCTGTTCGACCGGACCGGACGGCGCATGGCACTGACCCCCGACGGGGAAATTTTTCTCGGACATGTCAAAAACATCCTGCGGGAAGTGGAGGAAGCACGGCTCCATATGCTCTCCCTGTCAGATCACTGCCGCTGCCACATCCGCCTGGGATGTATCGCGCCTCTTTTTGACGTCTATCTTCCCGAAAAAATGCGGGCCTTTCTGGATCTTCCCGGCAATGAGAAAATTCAGTTTGCCCTCGACGCCGGACAGACACCGGAGCTGGTTCGGCGGTTGAAAAACGGTGTCTACGACCTGCTGCTCTGCTCCCGGTGGGAGGACGACGAACTGGCACAGACACCGATACTGGCCCAGGAACTGGTTCTGCTGGGTCCTGCGGATGACCGGACACCCCCTGCCTCCTGGCAGGAACTGGCGGACCTCCCGCTGATCGGATACGAGGATCAATCCGCCATGGCGCAGATGCTGGAGCATATGGCCGCGACGGAACACATTACACTCTCTTACGTCTACCGGGCCCCCAACGAGGAGGCCATCGCCGCTCTGGTCTCCCACGGCTTCGGTTTCGCCGTCGTTCCCCGGGTGACAACGTTGCAGCACTATACCGTATCCTGCCATCCTCTCCCCGGCAACGGCCATGTCCGGCAGATCTATCTGGCTACACTGAAAAACCGCCGCTGCACAGGAGCAGCACGGCGGTTTATGGAATTTCTTGTATGACTGACCATGTTTTTATGGCTCATCCTGAAGGCTGAATACTTCCCCGTCGGCAACACTGACGATGCCTCCGTCAAAAGTCCTTATTTCGGAAGATCTGTCCGCATCAAAGATCAGCTCCCCGCCGGAATACGTAAATACATAAGAATACACGTCATCCGTCAGCGTGACGGTATTTTCCTCCTCCACCTTATAGGTTCCGTAAAAAGCGTAGCTGTCTAAAACAGAATAGAAAAAAGAGCAGGTTCCGTCTTCATCCAGCACTACGTATGGGTCTATGACGCCGGTATGCCCCCGTCGTTTCACTACGTACCGGCCCGGCGTTACGGGCATCTCGCTGCCGCCGGAAGTTTTCTCCGTGTCCCCCTCATCATCCAGACCAGGAACCAGGATCCGGTCAAAATACCGGAACATCTGGCCGCCCTCCCCTTTCGGCTGATAGTCGTAATACATGCCGTTAATCAGGAAAACCGCACAGCTGTCCGAGGCCAGAGCCATTCTTATCTCTTCTCCGGACGACAGGGTGACCGTCAGCACCGCCTCGTAAAAGGAACAGCCGCTGCCGCCGTGCAGATACCGTGCCTGCCGGATCAGCTTCTCGATCTGCCGCAGGACTGCCGGATCCGTGACTGTCTGTCTCTGCGGCGCGGCCTCTTTGCCGCCTCTCCGCTCGGTGTAGACCATCGTCGCGGAAGTAATATCCCGTATCCGGTTCGGATCGACCGGCTCATAACCCAGCTTTTCTTTCAAAATCCCGGCAGCCTTATCGCAGAGAGCCTTATTTTCCTCCAGGGCCTCCGTAACCTCCAGCGTATCATCGTCTGACTGATAGCAGTAGAGACTGCCGTCCTCATAAACATCCCATGTGTTTCCTTCGTAGCAAAGGCTGTACCCGATCATCCTGCCGCCTTTCTGCGAATCCTCCTCAGAAATGCCTTTGGTTTTGTCCAGCCCGGCCATCATCTGCTGAAGTTCTTCCTGCACGCCGTCATCAGGAACATAATAATACGTATAAGCGTTTTCCGGCCCGTAGCCTGTGGCCTCCTCCCAGTTGCTGCGCCATCCTTCCCGGTGAGGTATATGAAAATACCGCCCGGTGGGCGGATGTATATTGACCGGATTGACGGCAATACAAACCTTGCCCTCCACAGGCTCGTCAAGCAGATAGACCTCATCATCCCCCGGCATGCCCGAAGGCTCCGCGCCCACAGGGGGCTTTGTCTCTTCCGCTTCATCGGCTACTGAGCCGTCCGCCGCCTT
>DPJQ01000221.1:0-131 GCA_003542935.1 Lachnospiraceae bacterium
AAGATGCACAATTATTATACCTATTTATATAATAAGACCGTGTATGAGCTACTGGAAAAGAAAAGGGGCGAGGGGAAGGCCGTACTGTTTGCCCGCTCCGCCACCGTCGGGGGCCAGAAATTCCCGGTACA
>DPJQ01000221.1:462-3980 GCA_003542935.1 Lachnospiraceae bacterium
CATGGAGCAGAGCCTGCGGGGCGGCTTGTCGCTGCTGCTGTCGGGCTTCGGATTCTGGAGCCATGATATCGGTGGTTTTGAGGATACCTCCACGGCGGATGTGTACAAGCGCTGGTGCGCGTTCGGCCTGTTATCCTCCCACAGCCGCCTCCACGGCAGCACTTCCTACCGGGTGCCCTGGCTGTATGACGAGGAGGCCGTGGATGTGCTGCGGTTTTTCACCAACCTGAAAATGCGTCTGATGCCCTACCTGTACCGGGCGGCCGTCCAGGCCCACACGGAAGGAGTTCCCACCATGCGGGCCATGGCACTGGAGTTCCCGGAGGACCGGACGTGCCTGTATCTGGACCGGCAGTATATGCTGGGGGACGATCTTTTAGTGGCACCGGTCATGAATGACAGGGGCGTGGGGGAATATTATCTGCCGAAGGGCCGCTGGACCAATTTCTTCACGAATGAGCAGCGGGACGGCGGCGGCTGGCAGGAGGATGTCTGCGGTTACTGTGATATTCCGCTGTGGGTGCGCCCGGGTTCCGTGATCGCCCTGGGCAGCCGGGACGACACACCGGAGTATGACTATGCCGACGATGTGACATTCCGCGTCTATGCTCCGGAGGACGGGGAAGAGAGCGGGACCGAAGTGTACGGCACGGACGGAGAATTAAAGCTGCGGCTTACCGTCCGCAGGCAGGACGGGCTGATCACGCTGTCCTGTATAGGAGAAGGAACTTATACGGTGGAACTGATCGGCATCACAGGTCTGTCTGTTCAGGGTGCGGCCATGGAAGTGCAAAAAGACAGGACAGTGCTTGCCGGCTGCCAGAGCGAGATGGCGGTCAGGATCAAGGAGGGCAGAAGCTGATATGCAGAATGCGGTGCTAAAAGAAAAGGCAGACCGGCTCTTGAAAGAGTTGACCCTGGAGGAAAAGATACGCATGATCCACGGAGACGGGCTGTTTCGCAGCGGGGATGTAAAGCGGCTTGGCATTCCCGCCCTGAAAATGTCCGACGGCCCCATGGGCGTGCGGCAGGAATTTCACAATGAGAGCTGGATACCGGTGGGCCGTTCCGACGATTATGTGACCTATCTGCCCGGTAACAGTGCGGTGGCCGCCACCTGGAACCCGGCGCTTGCCGGGGAGACGGGCCGGGTGCTGGGCGAGGAGGCCAGGGGCCGCGGCAAGGATGTGATCCTGGCTCCCGGTATTAATATCAAGCGGGTGCCGGTCTGCGGGCGTAATTTTGAGTATATGAGTGAAGATCCCTGTCTCACGGCCCGTCTGGCGGTGGCGATGATCCGGGGCATCCAGGAATCGGACGTGGCTGCCTGCGTGAAACATTTTGCCTTGAACAGCCAGGAGACCGAGAGGCTCTGGGTCAACGTGGAGGCGGACGAGCGCACGCTGCGGGAGATCTATCTGCCCGCCTTTGAGGCGGCGGTGAAGGAGGGGCAAAGCCACACCCTCATGGGGGCTTATAATCTGTTCCGCGGGGAGCACTGCTGTGAGAACCAGGGACTGCTGGACGGGATCCTGCGCGGGGAGTGGGGCTATGAAGGCGCGGTGGTCACTGACTGGGGAGCCCTGCACAATACGGAGGCAGCGGCCCGGGCTTCGGTGGATCTGGAAATGTCGGTGACCGACAATTTTGACGAGTACTATCTGGCCGGGCCCCTTTTGCGGGCAGTCCGGGACGGGCGGGTGCCGGAGCGCCTGGTGGATGAAAAGGCGGCGCATATCCTTTTGCTGATGCTGCGGCTGAAGATGATCGACGTGGCGGAGGCCTCCGGAAACGCCGTGAGGGCCGTTCCCCGCGCTGACAGGAAGGCCGGCTGCTGTAATACACCGGAACACAGGCAGGCGGCTCTGGAGACGGCCCGGGAGTCCATCGTGCTTTTGAAAAATGAGGACGGCCGTCTGCCCCTCAAAGCGGAAAAGATAAAAAGGCTGCTGGTGATCGGCGATAACGCCGACAGGCTCCATGCCCTGGGCGGCGGCAGCGCCGAGATCAAGGCGCTCTATGAGATCTCGCCGCTTATGGGGATCAAAAACCTGCTGGGCGGAAACTGCCGAGTAGATTTTGCCCGGGGCTATTATGTGGAGTCCGGGACAAAGGAGGACGGGGTGAACTGGCAGGCGGCCAGCCTGGAGGACAAGACGGAAGAAAGCAATGTAAATTGGCAGACAGCCGATCCGGAGGACAGGATAGAAGGCAAGATTTCTGAAACGGCAGAGGAGAGTCCCTCCCGGAATGGGGGGGAAAATCCCCGGGAGGCCGTCGACGCAGATATACGCCAAAAACAGCGGCAGCTTCTTGAGGAAGCCGTCGCCCTGGCGAAAAAAGCCGACGAGGTGATCCTGGTGGGGGGCCTGAACCATGATCAGGATGTGGAGGGCCTGGACAGGGACAGTCTGGCGCTGCCCTACGGTCAGGATGAGCTGATCGAAGCGGTGCTGGCCGTAAGGCCCGACGCCGTGGTCGTCATGCGGGCCGGCAGCCCTGTCTCCATGGAACGGTGGAGCGGGCGGGCCAAAGCCATCCTGTGGGACTGGTACGCAGGCATGGAGGGCGGAAAGGCCCTGGCGGAAGTGATCTTCGGCAGGGTAAACCCCTCCGGCAAATTGCCGGAGTCCCTGCCGTACTCCCTGGAAGACAGTCCGGCCCTGGCCCTGGGAGAGTATCCGGGCCGGAAACTGACCGGGGAGGAAGCCGCCCGGATGAATGCCCGCCTGACCGAGACATACGGCGAAGGCCGCCTGGTGGGCTACCGCTACTACGAAAAATACCGCGTCCCGGTGCAGTATTGTTTCGGCCATGGCCTGTCCTATACCTCGTTTGCCTACAGCCGTCTGCGCATAGAGAAAACAGACAGAGAGGATATGCCGTACCTTTTAGCCCTGGAAGTGGAAAATACCGGAAGCCGGGCCGGAAAGGAGACCGTTCAGGTATATGTGGGGCGGGAGGATTCCGGCCCGGACGAGCCGGTAAAAGCCCTGGCCGCGTTCAGAAAACTGTCTCTGGAGCCGGGGGAGAAACAAAGCGTATCCGTCGCCCTCCCCGCCAGGGCCTTTCAGACCTGGCATACGGATGCGGGCGCATTTGTGACGGACGAAGGGAGATACCGCGTTTTTGTGGGAAGCTCACTGGAAGATATCCGTCTCCGTGGGGAAATAATCAGGGAGGCCGGCCATGCATAGATTCCTGGATTTCGGGCTGTTGGGCCCGGACGGAAAACCGTGCAGCAGCCTGCTGTGGTAAATGCGGGCATACGGAAAAAAGGAAGCAGACATGTCAGCTGCTTCCTTTTGTTTCTTCCTGGGTCTCCTGAAAACGGTTGGCCGCGAAGAGGATCAAGAGGATGGCTAAAAACAGCAGCGTGGACATGGCGTACATCTCCGGGTTGATGCCACGGCGCACCTCCTGGTAGAGCATGGTGGAGATGGTATTGATCCCGGCCCCCTTGGTAAAATAGGTGATGATGAAATCATCAAGGGAGATCGTAAAAGCCAGCAGGAAGC
>DPJQ01000221.1:4271-4554 GCA_003542935.1 Lachnospiraceae bacterium
GATCGTAAAAGCCAGCAGGAAGCCGGAGAAGATCGCGGGCATGAGATCCGGCAGTACAACCTTGATAAAGGCGTAGACCGGCGTGGCCCCCAGATCCAGGGCAGCCTCGTAGATGCTTTTATTTGTCTGCCGTAATTTGGGCATTACATTCAGGATGATGTAGGGGATACACAGCGTGATGTGGGCGATCAGCATCGAGGTATACCCCAGGTTCATAAAGCGCACAAAGAGGAGCATGATAGCGATGCCCGTGACAATGTCCGCGTTCAGCATCGGGATATTG
>DPJQ01000221.1:4822-13762 GCA_003542935.1 Lachnospiraceae bacterium
TCCGCGTTCAGCATCGGGATATTGGTGATGCTGGTGAGTGCGCTCTGGCTCTGTTTTCCCATGGCCGCCATGCCCAGGCAGGCCAGGGTTCCCAGCACGGTGGCGATGAATGCCGCCGAGGTGGTCAGAAGCAGAGATGTGCGCACGGCTTCCAGCACGGCCCCGTTCCTGAACAGCTGTATGTACCAGCCAAAGGTAAAACCGCCCCACACCGTCCGGGCCTTGGAGCTGTTGAATGAACAGACGATCATGACCAGGATCGGGGAGTAGAGCAGGAAAAAGACCAGCCCCACATAAAAACGTTTCAGAAAAGCTTTTGTCTTTACCATAGGATCTGTCCCTCCCCTGTCTTATCATATTTGTTCATCAGCGGCATACTGACAAAGATAAAAAGCATCAATACCAGGGACAGGCCGCTTCCCAGCCCCCAGTCGTTGGCCAGGGAGAATTCCTGTTCGATGACGTTGCCGATCAGCAGGATCTTGGAGCCCCCCAGAATATCCGCGATGACAAACTCCGATATGCCGGGGATGAATACCATGATTACACCGCTCATGACCCCGGGCAGGGACAGGGGCAGGATGATCCGGCGAAACACGGTGGCGCCGTCGGCTCCCAGATCCCTGGCGGCATCGATGACATCCCGGTCGATCTTGCACAGGATATTGTAGATCGGCAGGAGCATAAAGGGCAGGTATTCATAGACCATGCCGATCAGGATAGCCCCGTGGCTGTACATCAAATGCAGCCTGGGCAGGCCGAAAAACTGCAGGATGGCGTTCAGGATTCCGGTGTTGGCCAGTATCATTTGCAGGGCCAGGATGCGCAGCAGGAAATTGATCCACATGGGCAGGATGAACAGCATGATTACGGTGCCGGACTGCCGGATATTGGCGCGGCTTAAGATATACGCCAGCGGGTAGGCAATGACCAGGCAGATGGCGGTGCTGCCCACGGCGATCAGCAGGGATTCCCAAAGGGCCTTCGCATGGATCGGGTCCGCAATGGCGGCGAGATGCTCCAGGGTCAATTGTCCTCCGTCCCCGGTCAGGCCGTAATACAGCACCATGATCAGGGGCAGGATAATAAAACCGGCGGCCCACACCAGGTAGGGGCCGGCGAGAAGTTTCTGTTTATTCATCAAGGGCCACGGCTTTCTCGTCCTCCGACGCAGGTTTGTTCATAATCTGTATATTGAAAGGGATCACGTTGATGCTGACGGGCGTGCCTACCGGATGGGCCACGGTGCTCTGCACCAGCCATTCGAAGCCCCCGGCCTGCACCTCCATCTCGTAATGGACGCCTTTGAAGATCAGGTGGGAAACTACGCCGTCCAGAAGGCCCTTGCCCGGATCGCCTAAGATCACGTCCTCGGGCCGGATCACCACATCCACAGGCAGGTTTTTGGGGAAACCCGTGTCCACGCAGGGGAAACGCACGCCCAGGATCTCCACCAGCTCGTCCCGGAGCATGATGCCGTCGATGATGTTGCTGTCCCCGATGAAATCTGCTACAAAGGCATTCTCCGGCTCGTTGTAGATATCCTCCGGGGTGCCCATCTGCTGGATATAGCCCTGGTTCATGACCACCACGGTGTCGGACATGGTCAGGGCCTCCTCCTGGTCATGGGTGACGTAGATGAAAGTGATGCCCAGTTCATTTTTCAGACGTATCAGTTCGTACTGCATCTCCTGGCGCAGTTTTAAGTCCAGGGCCCCCAGGGGTTCGTCCAGGAGCAGCACCTTCGGCTCGTTGACGATGGCCCGGGCGATGGCGATACGCTGCTGCTGGCCGCCGCTTAAAGAGGTGGGATTTCTCTTCTCATAGCCCTCCAGGTTTACCAGCTTCAGGGCATAGGAGATCTTATCCCGGATATAGGCGTCACTCTTCCCGCTGATCTTTAAGCCGAAAGCGATATTCTCCGCGATATTCATGTGGGGGAACAGGGCGTATTTCTGAAATACGGTATTCAGGTTCCGCTTGTTGGGCGGAAGCATGGTGATATCCTCCCCGTCAAAGATCACACGGCCCTCGTCGGGGGTGACGAAGCCGCCCAGGATGCGCAGCGTCGTGGTCTTGCCGCAGCCCGAAGGGCCCAAAAGGGTCAGAAATTCATTTTCGCGGATGGAAAGGCTCAAGTCATCCAGAACCGTCTCGCCGTCGAAGGCTTTAGAGATATGGACAAGATCGATCAGTGGCTTTTTGCTCAAAGTGAGTTCCTCCTGTGGTAAATATATAATCAGAAGCTGGGCGGTGTGCTGACCCAGATCAGCGTGGCGCCCCGTCTTGAGGTCAGATAGTGCTGGGTGGCGGGTGTGAAATAGAAAGATTCTCCGCTTTTGGCAGTGTGGGTGTGGCCGTCGAGGTGGACAGTTACCTCGCCTTTCAGTACGTATCCGAATTCTTCTCCCTCGTGGGGATTGTCGGGGTAGGTGGATCCGCCGGGCTCCAAACGCAGCAGGATCGGCTCCATCTGATTTTTTTGGGCGTTCGGTATGATCCACTGGGTTGTGGCGTGCAGCTGGGGTTCTTCCTTGGTAAAGTAGTCCTCCTTGGAAAATACGATCTGTTCCCCGGTTCGCTTGCGGAAAAATTCGCTTAAGTCGGTGCCCAGGCACTGAAGGATATCCTGCAGGGTGGCGATGGAGGGGGAGGTCAGGTCCCTCTCCAGCTGGGAGATGAATCCCTTCGACAGCTCCGTGCGGTTCGCCAGTTCCTCCTGGGTGAGCCCTTTTTGTATGCGCAGATCCCTGATCTTTTTTCCGATTTCCATAAATCACAGCCCGGTGGCAGAGCAGATTTCCTGACAGTCCTGCCTGGTGGGCCGCCCCCTTCCCGCTTTTATTTTGTCACTCTAATAATAATCTCAGAGTTTAGTAAAAGTAAACATTAATACGATTATAGCGAAAAAATCAGGGGTGTCAATACCTAATTTGACAGGATTTTTAAAGTCAGTGAATGGGAGGAAATTCTTAGCTGCATGCCGGTTAACAGGAACATTGGATTTTCGGGAAGGAATAAAAACGGAATTTTGTTCGTATGGAAAATTTGTTTATAATTGTCAGAGGAAAAAGTATAGAATATTTTTGTATTGACTCTCCCGTAGCGTAACGCTTTATGATTGAACCGAAAGGAGGAAATAATGAAAACCGTAAAAGATGTATCGGAGATAACCGGAGTAAGTATAAGGACGTTGAGATATTATGACGAAATCGGTTTATTAAAGCCAACGGAATTAACGGAAGCCGGTTATCGGCTCTATAACAACAAAGCTTTAGAAAAATTGCAGGAAATTATGTTCTTTAGAGAATTGGAAATTCCACTGATAGACATTAAGAAAATCATGGATACCCCTGATTATGATAAAGAACAGGCTTTATTAGCCCAAAAATCTTTATTGGAGCAGAAACGAAATCGGCTAAATGGGATTATCGAGTTAATAACGGACGTGCTGGGAGGAGTTAATACTATGAGTTTTGGAGCATTTAGCAACGAAGAAGTACAGAAAATGGTAAACTATACTTTGGAATGTATGTCAAAAGAACGCCTTGATGAACAGGTGCAAAGATATGGGAGTATGGAAAAGTATAAAGAATATTTGGTTTCCGGCTTTGCCAATGAGCAGGCTACCGCAGATTTATTGAAGTGGTATGGCAGCAAAGAAAAAGTAATAGGATCTGTCATGCAGGCAACCGGGAATACCGAGGAAGTAAAGCGAGAACAAGAGGAAAATGTCAAAATCTATAAGCAGTTTATGGCTGCAAAAGAAGCTGATAATATGGATATGGCACATTCCGCCGTTGAAATGCTTGCGGAGAATTACAAAGCAATGTTTGCGCTTGATAATGCAAGAAATATTCTGCTTGATCTATCAAAGGAATATTTGCAGGGCGAAAAACTTGCGGAAGCAGTCGATAGTCAGTTCGGAAAAGGTTGTTCCGGATATGTTGCTCATGCCATTCAGCATTATTATGGGGCATAGTGTTTGCCCCTTGATTGCCGAAACATCCCCATTTTCTAAACTCTCCGCTTGAATTCTATGAAAGCCTGTGGAAGAGCTTATTTATTTCACAGGCTTCTGTTGACAGTGTCTACCGGTGGGAGGGTATGGGGAATCGCAGATTACACCATTTCCAGCCGCAAATATTCATTTGCTTCTTCCCATGATAAATGATATTTTTCCTGCAGTCTTTGGGCAATTTCCATGTCCGACAATTTTAAATCCCGGTACACAGATATTGCGCCATAAATCTTGCCCTTTTCAATATTCTCCTGGTCACGCATTAACAACGTCATATATTCATGCCTCCATTCCCTGTTTTTCTTTGCTTCTTTGACTGCTTCCTCTAATTTCCTCACATAGGAATCATCCGGCGTATGGCCCGCCACATAATCCAAAAATGCTTTCAGTTCTCTGCTGACGTCATCCAGCCGGACGCTTTTGGCGTCAATATCTGACCGGATGCTTTTTTGCAGATCCGGGTATTCCACATGGTCTATGTCCAGGGCCGGGAGGATCCGCCGGAGCAGTTCCGTGCATAGCCCCGGATCCTGCATCACCTTCCCAAACAGGAAATCGTTGGATATCCGCAGGTTTTCCCAGGAGCTGCCTGCTTTTTGCATCGTGTTTGTACTGTCCATGCTACAGTCTCTCCATCCTTTTCTTCCGGCAATAAATAGGTACGGTAAATCTTTTCTGCGCTTATGTTAACTATAACACAGGAGAAGGGTTACAACAACATGATTTTGCTGCCGGGCACTTGATAAATTTTTCTTTCATGTCCCTAAATTCCCGGCTATTCTGATGCCATTTGTTTCCTGTCCTATAGCTTACCGCATTGATGGCAAAATGGATGTGCCAGTTTTCCTTTGACAGATGGATCCCATAGAAAACCTGGTAGTTTTCAAACAATATGTCCGCGGCTGTATCTGCAGCCTTCTGTACCATGGCTTTATCCCGCACTTTTGGGGGAAAAGAGATAACCATGTGGTACATACGCCGGCCTGCCGTTTTTTCCGCAGCCTTTTGTACGGCTATCATTTGTCTGGCAGCTTTGCTGGCTCTGTGGGAGACGCCTTTGCCCCTGGCCTTTAGGAGGATTTCCATCCCTGCGTTTTTTCCCTCCCCTGCGATATATTTCAGAAGCTTCTCAATGTCACAATCTGTATTATAATGCGCCTTAATCATTTTTATAATAAGCTTTCCCATAATCCGTCAATCTCCTTTTCGGCTGTTTTATCTACAGCCCCGTATTCTTCCCTAAGGCAATTTAAAAATTCCTGTGCCTTTACCATAAACGTAACGCTCCCCATCCCTGAAAACAGTATTTTTCTAATACAGCCCGAGCGGGTGATGCCATATTCGGCTGCCAGGCTGTCTATCTGTTTTAATTCTTTCTGTGTACACCGCACCTGGATTGTCGAAACTTTTTTGGCTTTCTTATTTTTCATAAACCACTTCTTCCTTTCTGACAGCTAGCTTATGAAGCTGGCAGCCCTTAGCAGATTTTAAATAATAGTTGGTATCAATTAATATTTATTTGGTAATGGATAATGCTAAATAATTGTTAGCTTACGTTAAAATGTATTGCCTACGGTGCTTGTGCTGTAAAATGTTAAAGGGATATGGGATTTGGCCCGGGCAGAAAATAGAAATAATTAACTTTTAAGCAATAAAATGCTGTAATCCATTTTTATAATAGATATTTAATAGCAGGATACGCCGATTATATTTTGCGTGTATATGAGCATATGGTACTTTAGTCATGGTATTGCCCTGTGCAGGGCTGATTTTTAGCGGGAAACTTTTGTAGTACAAAATCGGGGGGCTGCTAGAAAGATGCAGCCAAATATTCCACGATACTAACAATCTTATAAAAAAGTAAATGCTGTTATCTGATAACGGATAACACCGGAAAGGAGTAGCTTATGAATAAAAATCTGCTTACCATTGAGGATATCTGCCGGGAGCTCGGCATAGGCAGGAGCACGGCCTATAAGCTCCTGAAAAAGAAAAAGATCCCGAGCTGCAGGATCGGGGCACGGCTTGTCGTAAAAAAAGAAGCCCTTAAACGCTATATTGAAGAGCAGACATCTTAAAGCTTTTGGGTTCCGTCTGTTTTGGGGATGTTAATCCCATACATGCCGGGATAATCCGTGATACACTGGCATAAACCGCAAAAATAAAAAAGAAGGTGTGCGCATATGTTTGAAAACGAGCCCGATTTACTGACCCGTAAGCAGTGCCAGGTTCTGCTGCAGGTCAGCAAGTCAAAAATGTTAGAATTTATCCATAATGGCTGGATACCGGCCAGAAAAATCGCCGGGAGTTTTCGGATCGAAAAATCTGACCTGGTGGATTTTGTAAAAAATTCCCGCTACTGGAGGCCATAACCGGCCTGCCTGGCCTTGCGGCCTCTATGGATGCGTGGCTGTCCGGAAAAAATCTCCTGCCCGGATATGCTGTCAGGTTATGGGTACTGATAAACCCGCAGGACAGGGCCTTATCCCCATCCTGCGGATCCTGCCAGTTTTCTCTGGCGTGTATTAGAAATCTTTTTTATGCCGCAATAGCCAGTTCCCCGGTAGTTTTATTATACTGGTAAACATGGTAAGACAGGATTTCTTCCTCGGCTACCAGCGCCTTATTTATCTCCCCGATCATCCCCGCAAGCTCGTTGGCGCCACATATGAAGCGGCTGCAGGGGATCAGGATGGCCTCATGGATGGATGACGGGATCACCCACAGGTCGCCCCCCAGGGTTTCGGCGGCTTTACGCAGGGCCTTTTTATTGCATATCTGCACAGCCCCGTTCAGCCGTTCCCTGTTGCTCAGTACATACATAAAAGACGGCCTGCCCCCCTGGATGTACCCGGCCAGGATATCGTCCATGCTTTTCAGCACCGCCTTGTCCGTCTCCTTCATATTTTTCATAGCAGTCTCAAACAGGGTTCCTTCATCCACGCCCCAATACTGCATATGCTCATTACGGATCAGGATGGAGGCGCACTCCCCCGGGCTGCTGCTTCTCAAACGGGCGTAATAGACCCGTGACAAGTCCAGGTAGTGCCTGTGCGGGATATCCCGGAGCAGGCGGCGGTTCTTCCCTGTATTGACCAGTTTCATATAAATGCGTGGTTTTATGGTATACCAGTCGTTATAATCCCATACTTCCGCCATGCTGACAGGCAGGCCCTCCCGGAGGCATCCGGTTACCATGCCGGCCAGTTTTTCCATACCCACGCCGGATTTATACTGGCTGTAGCATTCATCCAGGTTGATGCCGTGGCAGAGGCACTCCCCCCGGATGCCCGCCAGCAGCCTGTGGCATACCGTGCCGTTAAGGCCCTCTGTCTCTTGCGGGAAGATGTCATAGCTGCTGTCCAGTTCTTCCCGCAGTCTCTTTGTAAGTTCTTCTGAAAATCTGTCAAAGTCCATAGTCTGTCCTTTCTGCCGCTAAATTTTTCATTCGTCTTTATGGCTTTATGCTTTCACCCTGTTCTGCTTTATGTATCCCTGCTATGCGGCCTGTTTCTGCCATGCCGCCAGCCCTGCCATGCTGCCCGTTTCCACCGTACGGCCTGTTCCCCTTTACAGGCTATCAGTTTTCCTAAGCCGCCCGCGCGGGTTTTGTCTTTGCCAAGGCGGCCATAACCCTGCCGTAGAGTTCTTCCGGCATCTGGGCCGGGTTCTCAATACGGTATCTTTCCTGCACGGTTTCCATGGCCACGCCGGTGCGGCGCAGTTCCGCCTCCAGGGAATCCCTCTGCTCTTTCGATAAAGTGCCCGGGTTTTGGGGGCCTTTCCCGCACCGCCCCATTCATAGACGGTTGCCCCCCTGCCGTTTACAATCACCAGCCCCGAAATGCCCCGGGAACTGTTGTAGGTGATGGCGGATACCGTGAAGTGGTCGTTGCAGTAGTATTTCGTGTCTTTTTTCTGGATTTGGGTTTTTGCGGCGGGGATCCAGATGAACGGCGCTGTATAGAGCTCCCGGCCGATGCCCCAGTTGAAACAGGCCCTCTTAAAGCTGTCCGATGCCTGGGATTTTTCCTTTTCGGCATACCCGGTTGTCCCCACGTCCTGCTTGGCGACCCACTCGCCGGATTCCCTGTCCCGGATCTCCACCGTGCAGTACAGGTTTCCGTTGATGCACTGGTGGCTCCGTTTCCACCCGAAGGGGCCGAAAGTCTCGTCCAGTATCCGCTGGTCTACCCGGGCATCCTTGTAGAGCAGCAGGCTGAGCCCCTTTTCGTTTACCGTGGCTGCCCGGCATTCAATCTCGTCCGCAAGGAGCAGCCGTATTTCCTGCCTGCCCTGTTTTTCCATAGCCCCCCCTGTCATGCCGCCCTGACCTGGAACCGCCGGGAAACGGATGGCTTTGCATAGTCCCGGTAGATTTCCGGCAGTTCCTCTTTGATGCGCTTTGTGTCCAGCCGTGCCGTGGACACGTTGCCCCATGACACGCGGTATTTTTCACTGGCGGCCAGCTCATTTTCTTCCATGAACAGTTTTACTTCCTGCTCGATACGGCCCTGTTCCTGCTGCAGCCCCGTGATCTGTGCCATGATCTCGGCCCGGCGGTCAAGTTTTTCATCAAAACCAGCCAGCTCAATGCAGCTCCCTTTTGTGGCCGTGTGGAAATGCCGTGCCAAAGCGGCGTCACAGGCCGGGGAGCCATCCGGATCCGGCATTACCCCTGCTTTTACATGGCCCTCCCAGAACTCCCACTCTGCCTCAATGAGACGGGCTATGATGCCGTCATCCCATACCAGCTTGCGGTAAACAAACTCCCGGCCCAGGATAACCGCCGCGATGTACCATGTCCGTTTTCCGGTCACCGCCATATAGTGGCAGCACTGCAGGACATAGTGGGGCGGGATATTGCCGTCTTTCCATTTGTCGGCGCTGTAGGCGCTGGCCGTCTTGCATTCCAGCCC
>DPJQ01000070.1:0-13240 GCA_003542935.1 Lachnospiraceae bacterium
CGAGGAAAATACGACGGTTAAGAAAACCCAAAAATCCAAGAAAAAAGGACTTTTCGGATTGTTTAAGTAGTTAAGCAAAGACCTGCCGCTATGGGGGGATATGTTCCCGGTGCGGCAGGTCTTTTCTTACATTAATATTTCCCGTATTTCTCCAGCGTCTCAAACAGCGCGTCCATGTTCTCGGGTTTACTGTTTTCAAGGCAGCCATTGAAATCGAAAACATAGCCGCCGCCGGGCATACAGTCATCCAGAAGCCGTTTGGTCTGTTCGACGACTTCTTCTTTTTTGCCAAATTCCATCAAAGCTATGGGCAGGTTACCGCTGATGCAGGCTGTGCCGCCCAGCACCCGCTTGGCCTCTTTCATGTCCACATTTTCGAAATGGTAGAGTACCTTACCCTTCGGCACGTCGGTCAGTTGTTCCAGACGGGTATTGTAGGGGCCCTCCGTGTAGATGAGCGGCGTCACGCCCCACTCGATCAGGGCCATCATGATCTTTTTCAGCGGCTTCCAGTACAGGCGCTCGTACTGCTCGGCGTTCATAAAACCGTCCATGGCCTTGTGCAGCGGGAAGAAGACGCGCTTCACCGGCATATCCGCGAAACGCAGATACTGCAGTGCCTGGATCTGCTGGTCGGCAAACAGGTCGCAGGCCTGTTCTATGTATTCCTGCATGTCTTCGTCGGTCAGATCTTCGAAGATGCCCATGGTGCCGCGGAAATAATCGCCCAGGATGTCGTAGGGAGCCTCGGAGATACCGCTGATCATGCCGGGGAAACCCAGCTCGGCAAGCTGCTGCATATATTTTCCGGTGGCGGCCCCGGCTTTGGCATCCTCCTCGCCGATCTTTGCCAGAAGCCGGAACGCTTCCTGGGCCTCCGGATTATAGAAAGGCGAGAGCATGCCGGTGCTTAAGACCACGGTGGGCGTCAGGCTGAGGCCGGCCAGCCCTTTCAGCGTGGGATAAGCCCGGGGGATATATTTGCGGATCATAAAACCGGTGAAATCGTTTAGCATCTCCGGATATTCTTCCGGTGTCATGAATTCCCGCTCAATGACCTGGTGGGAACTGTAATCGGAGACGATGGTGCCGGGTTTTCCGGGCCAGTCGATCATCTGGGAGTCGGCCAGCTCGTTGGCCCGCCCGCTGGTGAACCCGGAGAAGGTATGCACGTCACACAGGGGATGCTCCGCAAAGAATTTGACGGCTGCTTTCCCGGCTTTCTCATAATCATAGTAGATATCCCTGTAGCTGGAGCCGTTGCACCTCTGCACGTAAGAGGCGAAAAAAGCGAACACCGGCACCCGGTCAGGCGTTCCCAGGGCGATGGCCGTCTCCATGCGGTTTATCCGCTCCGCAAACAGTTTGGCAGTTTTGTCATCCATAATGTTTTCCTCCTTGAAAAAATTTTCCTCCGCAGAATTATTAACTGATGATAGACAGTATAGCGGCGTTTCGACAAAAATCACAGCCGCCGTTTGTTGTTATTTTGGTTTCTTCATGCTACAATATGTAGCGTACAAAACAGTGATAAAAGCCGGTGGAGGAAAAGATGGAAATTACTGCGGAAATGCTGTTTTACCGGTTGTCAAAAAGATATGCGCTATTGCGGGAAGTGGTGGGGACTCCGGGCTTGGAGGTCAGGGACATATGCCTTTGGAGGGCCGGGGAGCCTTTCGGAGAAGACGGCGTTCTTTATTTGCTGAGAAGCGGAGAAATCCCGGTGCGGATCCCGGCCCGTGGGCCCGGAATGTTCTTTTTCTGCGGTCCCGGTGCAAAGGCTTCTTCGGAACTTTTGCAGGAGGATACCTACGCCGTTCTGGCGGAGGAGATATCCCCGGATCTCCTGCAGACGGAGTGCCTGAAGGTATGCAACGAACTGATGCGCTGGGACGCCCGGTTTTTTGAGGCTGTTATCCACAGGGAGGAGGCCCGGAAGGTCATGGCCTGGGGGCAGGATATGCTGGATTGGGCGTATGCAGTCATCGATGTGGATTTTAATAATCTGTACAGTACGCCGGACTACAGGATTCTCGTAAATACAAAAGCGGATTATATTCCCCGCGAGGTGGCACTGGCGCTGATGATGAATCCGGATTTTCACGCGGTGGCGGAGCTCAGGGAGTCCTTCTATTATTTTGAGGAATACAATGGCTACGATGCGCTGTGCGGAAATATATTTTTGAACGGCTCCTATTGTGCGCGGGTGGTGATGTATGTCGGTGGAAAGGGAAGCAGGATTCCGGCCGGGGCCAGGGCAATTTTTGAACGGTTTACCGCTCATCTGGAAGAACTGTTCGCCTGCAATCCGGATCTCATCGGCGGGGATGCCAGGGATCAGCTCCATCATCTGTTTCAGGCATTGGCAACCGATGAGAAGCCGGATCCTTCTTTCCGGTCGGCGGTTTTGAAGAAAGTGGGATGGAAACAGAATGATCTGTACACGGTCATTAAGCTGCGTTTTTACGAGGCCGCCGGCTGGAATACGCAGCTTGCGACTACGCTGCCCTATCTGATCCGGGAACTGGAAGAAGAGTGGCCCAATTCCTGCGCGGTTATGGACGGTCTGGCGGTCTTTTGGGTCATCAATATGAGTCTGTCGAAGGCCGATACGGATCAGCACAGTTTTCATCAGCGGGTGGCTTCTTTTGTCCGCGACCATGTCTGCAATGCCGGTATCAGTTCACGGTTCTGCGATTTTTCCCTGGTTCCTTATGCCGTCCGGGCGGCGGATGTGGCCCTTCGGATCGGGCAGACGAAGCATCCGCATTTCTGGTATTATCTGTTTGACGATTACCGGCTGGAGTATATGCTGGGAAAGGTGCGGGAGGAGCTGCCGGATTCCATACTTTGTCATCCGGCAATGACACGGCTCACGGTCTATGATGGGGAGCACCACACGGAGCTGTCGAAAACGCTGCGGGCCTATCTTGAATGCAATCTGAATATGACGGCCGCCGCCGGGCAGCTTTATATCCACCGGACGACTTTCTGCCGCCGCATGGACCATATCCGTCGGCTGACCGGGCTGGACACAGCAGATCCGGATACCATATTAACATTACTGTTGTCTTATCGATTGTATGCACCGGAATAGCCGGCTTATGTCGAAATGACTTAAAAAACATAAAAAAGAAAAATTTTTTGGATATTTCGCATAAAAATTCCTTGAGAAATTTCCTTTTCTTGCCGAAATTAATTAAATGGGATAAAATAGAAATCATATCTACGAACCAGGAGGAATAATGCGGGATGAAAAGTAAAAAAGCGAGGCGGGCCGGGCGATCGGTGGCATCTCTGTGCATGGCGCTGCTGATGTTACTGACGGTGGAGGTCTTTCCGGTAAAAGCGGAGAATGTGGTGATCAGGGAGCCGCAGATAGTGACGGACACAAGTATGGCGGCGGGGATCAAAGCGACCTGGGATTGCGTGTGGTTTGGCAGTTATCCCCAGACCGAGGTGACCGCCGCGGACGGGGCGATTTATACAAAGCTGCAAAACGCGGGCGGCTGGGATGTCAATGCAGATGTGGTCATTGACGGGGTGAAGTACAGGCGGAAAAAGAAAAGCGACGCGGTGGCCACGAATGATGATAACGTATGGCGGGATACGTATTCCTGGCCGGATTCGAACACTTACCACTATTTCCGACATGAACCGATTAAGTGGCGGGTACTTAGTACGAATGGCAATTATCTTCTTCTTGCCGATAAAAGTTTAGACGCCCAGAGAGGAAATGAAGGGAGCGACCGTTCTTTTGCGTGGGATACATGCACACTGAGAAGCTGGCTGAACGGCTATGATGCCGGACAGAATAAGTATGGCAGAGACTATACCAAACATAATTTTGTCGACAGCGCTTTTTCCGCGGAGGAAAAAGCGGCGGTTGTGACGGCTTCGATTCCCCATAATCAGAAGATTAACTGTGAAAATAACCGGGTATCTATCCAGGGGCAGTATGAGACGCAGGAACAGATATTTCTTCTCACCGTGGAAGATGTCGGTGAAGGGGATCTGCCGGTCACATACGGATTCCACACGGGACAAAAGGAAGAGGGGCATACGCCGGACGAAGGGCGTGTCTGCTCGCTGTCTGATTATGCCCGTGCCATGGCAGGAGGTACCCGGCCGTGGCGTCTTAGGAAATGTGTATGGCATGGATCGGCATCAGAAGGGTATCCCGAGTTATGGACTGTAGAGGTAGATGGGCATATAACTTATAGAAGGATGGCAGAAGCTCTGGGCGTCAGGCCTGCACTATATCTGGATTCCACCGCCCTGGAACGGTACAGCTATGCGGGAACAGTCTGCTCGGACGGCACCGTGAATGAGAAAAATATCCCGATGGCACAGCCATCCACCGGTGATAACACAAACACAGGCGGCAACGCGGGCAGCAACGGAGACAACGCAGGCGGCAGCAACTCCAACAATGAGGCCGGCACAGGCGGCAATGGAACCGGCCAGCCGGGTGACCGGAAGCAGGATCCGTCTTTTGCATATACAAAGACCTATAATAAAGTGTATGGGGATAAGCCCTTTGCACTGCAGGCAAGACTGAAAACAGGAGACGGTTCTCTATACTACAAAAGTTCCGATACAAAAGTGGCGTCCATTAGCGGCGAGGGGAAGGTGACGATCAGGGGTACAGGGATCTGTACGGTCACGGTCGGCACAAAAGAGACGGAAAAGTATAATGGGCGGAGCGTGAAAGCCACCATACAGGTGCGACCGAAAAGAGCCGCACTCAAGGCGCTGAACCCGGGCAAAAAGCAGCTGAAAGCTACCTGGAAGAAGGACGCGATGGCGGACGGGTACCAGATCCAATGCGCAACCAATAAAAAATTTGGCGGGAAAACGGCAGTGACGGTTAAGAAAAATAAGACGGTATCCCGGACAATCAAAAAGCTGAAGAAAGGGAAGCGATATTATGTGCGGGTGCGTTCTTACAAAAAAGTGAAGTCGGACGGGAAAACCCAGATGCTGTACGGCGCGTGGTCGAAGGTAAGTTTGAGTAAAAAAATCAAATAGACCTTCCGGATGCAATCCACCACTGACTACGGTGGCCCAACCGGTGAGACAGATCAGCAGATGTGCCGTGAAGATTCTTATGGATAGATTTCAAGGTAACAAGGTACATGAGAATGTATTCCTGCAGCCCCACATTGTTGAGCGGGAATCCTGTTAAATGCAGTGAAACGGAAACAACAGTTTTTCGGCGTTTCCGCCCAGGATGGCCGTGCATTCCTCCGGTGTGAATTCCGATCCCATGAGAATCTCTACAGCTTCCTTCTGGTCGCTCCAGGGGCTGTCGCTGCCAAAGAGTACGCGCTCGCAGCCGTGTCTGCGGATGATGCGGCCAAACTGTTCCGGTGAGAGAGTCCGGCTCTCATCCTGCGTGCGGCAGGTATCCGCCGCGGGCCGGATGGGCGTGACCGTGAAGGAAGTGTCCAGCCACACCGGCGCCCCGGCCAGATGCTGTTCCACCTCATCCCAGCATCGCCAGCCGCCCATGTGGGCCAGCACCAGCTTATCGGGTTTTACCGTATCCAGGACGGCCAGGATGTGCTCCGGTACAGCCTGGCTGCCGTCGGGAAAGCTGATATCATAGCCGGCGTGGGTGACGACGATCAGGCCGTTTTCACAGGCGCAGTCGATGATGCGCATGTAGCGGATATCGTCGAAGTCCGTCTGCTGGTACACGGGATGAAGCTTGATGCCCCGGATACCGTTCTTCGCCAGGTTTCGCAGGATCTGACGGTAGTCGGTGTTGTCCGGGTGGATGCCGCCGAAGGAGACCAGGCCGGTCTCCCTGTGATGGTCGTTGGTCTCTATGGCTACCCGGTTGATGGTTTCCGTCTGTCCCGGGCGGGTGGCCACCGGGAGGATCACCGAGAAATCGATACCGGCCCGATCCATGGAAGCCCTAAGCCCGTCCGCCGTGCCGTCGGCATAGCTGGCTGTGCGGGCGCTTTTTTCTAATTTAGCAATGGTCCGTGCCGCAATGGCTTTCGGAAATGTATGGGTGTGAAAATCAATGCGCATGGCAGGTTCCTCTGTACAAATCAATCGAAAAAATAACCGCCCTCTTCCCCAGGTTGCGGTTATTTTTTGCAGCTAATATGGGACTGACCGCTTATCGGTAGTGCCTTTTTTCGTTTTCATTTTAACAAACATGCACAGATTTGTCAAACGGGAATACACTGTTTTAATACGATTTCAATTCTTTCCACAGCCTGCTGTAAGTCCGTTCCATATCTTCGCCGAGATATTTATATACCTCGCATTTGTCCAGCACATCATCGTCGGGAAAGATCGTGTAGTCTGCCTTCGTTTCCTCGTCCAGGCCCTCATAAACGGCTTTGTTGGGAGTGGCGTAGTAAATGTAGTCAAAATTCATCCGGCCGATATCCTCACGGTTCAGAAAATCAATGAATTTTTCCGCGGCTTCCTTGTGGCGGGCCGTTTTGGGGATCAGCCAGCAGTCCAGCCAGATATTGGAGCCTTCCTTCGGCACACAGTAATCCAGGTCTTCATTGGATTCCATGGCCGCTGTGGCATCGCCGGAGTAGATCACCGCCATGGCGGCATCGCCGGAGATCATGGCGTCCCGGGACTCGTCCACCAGATAGGCCATGACCAGCTCCTTCTGGTCAAAGAGCATCTGCTGAGCCTCCCGGATTTCATCCAGGTCGGTGGTATTCAGAGAATAGCCTTTGAGTTTCAAGGGCACGGCAAAAGCGTCCCGGATGCTGTTTTCCATGATCAGCGTATCCCGGTAGGCGGGATCCCACAGGGTTTCCCAGCTTTCCGGTGTCTTATCCACCATCGTTGTATTATAGAGGATGCCCAGGGTGCCCCAGAAATAGGGGACGGCCCGGCTGTTGTCCGGGTCAAATGCGCGGCAGAATTCCAGGTAATCCGGGTCAAGGTTTTCATAATATTCCATGGACGCGGTGTCGATGGCCTGTGTCTCCCCGGCCTGGATCATTTTCTCCACCATATACTCGGAGGTGCAGATCAGGTCGTAATCGATGGCTCCGGACTGGTATTTGGTGTACATGTCCTCCGGCGTCACGTATTCCTCATACTTGACGGTGATGCCGGTTTCCTTCTCAAAAAGTTCCAGCACGCGGGTGTCAATGTAGTCCCCGTAATTGAAGACCACCAGCGCGTTATCCTCGCTTTCGGCCGGGGTCTTTTCTTTGCCGCAGCCCGTCAGGGCCAGCAGGGTACAGGCCGCCAGACAGGTGATTACGGTATAGACATGTTTCATGTTTTTGTGCTCCTTGATCTTTGAGTCAGTCCGCGTCTTCATCCAGGGTTTCCAGCAAAAAGCTGACCGGCCGGAAACCGTCATTGCAGGAAATCATGGCGGATTTTTTGTTCTTCATCCAGCCGTCATAAAAATTTTCCCCGCCATGGGAGAGCGTCATCACAAAAGCGGATATACTGTCCCATGCGCTGTCGCAGAAGCCGTCCGGCTTCTGCCAGCCGTTGGCGGTAAAGACCTGTCCCTCCCGCATGTCACAGGCATGGGTGATCGGGTTTTCATATTTTTCCATTAAATCGGTATAACGCGCCGTTTTCATAACGGTGATCTTCACTTTTTTCATTTTCTGTTCCTTTCACAAAGATCCAGCCGTAATTCATAAAATTGCTTTACCCAGGCAGGATAGCTCTGGTAATCTTCTGCGTCCGCTATTTTCCGGAGCGTCCGCTTTCCGACCCTGCGGTCTAATATGGCAAAAATCCGAAGGAGGTAATTATCGCTGTACAGAGCCTCCTCGATGGGCGTGTTCAGAAAAGCGGTTGCGGCCGACAAAAAGTCCATATCGCAGTAGGTGGCGTTTTCGTCCCATTTTTTCTTCAGTTCCGGATCGTTGTCATCCCAGACGCCGGTTTCTTTCCAGACGGTATCCAGATCCCATTCCTGGCGGTACATTTCGATCCAGGAAAAGCAGACCAGTTCCCGGGCGTCCAGCCGTATGGCCGCCCGGCCGTAGGAGTCGTGAACCTTGTGATAGCGGGTCAGGAAGTAAGAGAGGCGGTTTTTCAGCGGGTCGCATAGTAAACCGGTCAATTGTTTGTTTAGTGCGGACCACGATTTGTAGTGGTTTGATTCATAGGGATTCATCATGTATGTTCTCCGATAATTTTTTCCATCCAGATCATATCATACCAGCGACCGAATTTATAGCCGCATTTATGGAATTTTCCGGCAACAGAAAAGCCGAGATGCGCGTGGAATTCCGCGCTGTTTTTAGTGAGATACGGATCATCGGTCTCCGGATATCCGATGCAGGCATAGAGGTTCAGGATTCCCATCCGGCGTAACCTGTCTTCAAGGGCTTCGTACAGGGCTCTGCCCAGACCGCGTTTCCGCGCCGTATGATCAAGATATATGGTCAGCTCACAGGATCGGCCATAAGCGGCCCGGCCCACAAAGGTCCCCGCATATGCGTAGCCCTGAATGGTTCCGCCCTGTTCCACAACAAGATAGGGGTATCGTTTCATCGTATTGGCCATGCGGGCCCGGAATTCTGAGAGGGCAGGGATATCGTATTCGAAGCTGATCGCTGTATGGGTGACATAGTAGGCATAAATCTCTAAAATGCGTTCCGCGTCTTCGGGCCTTGAGTCCCTGACTGTGACTGTGCTCATGAATAGTAAGATCTCCTTTTGGCGGGGTGAGAGCGGCAGGTTACTTATCCTTTTAATCCTCTGGCCTGCCTGTCCATATCTTCGATGACAATATCATAGATCTCTCCAAGGGATGCGCAGTATTCCAGGACTTTCCATGGCTCATTGGTGTGAAAGTGAATTTTGATCAATTCCTCATCGCCAACGGCCAGGAGGCAGTCACCCTGAAAATTTTCGCAAAAATAGGCGCTGACCGCATCCTCATCAAGATTTTCTCCCTCGATTAACAGCTGTGTATCGTATTTAAATTCCAACATTCCTTTTCCTCCTGTTTTGTATACTGCGACTGTTCCTGAAAATAATCCGGTCTGGCCTGTCGGTGAATCTGAAACAGGGAATCCTCCAGCGGCTTTACCTTTTCATAGTCTGCCGGGACGGCGTTTCTTATTGTGACCATAGCATTTTCTCCATAATTTTCTGGCTGACCCGTCTCCGACGGTTTTCATCTGCCGGGGGTCTCAGTGACCGGTATCCGGTCTGTATTCTCCGGTGCAGGGTTCTTCAAATATTACAGATGTACTACCGTATATTCATGGTGAATCGCGGGTAAAAATTTATGCAGCAGATCGTCACATTTCATACGGAGGCTGGAAGTATTGATGCAGGGATGGCATCCGAAGTATTCCTCCCGGATCACATCCTCGTCCACCAGGAGCGTCACCTGGTTGTCATGGTCGTTCATCAGGCCCATCACGCTGACGGATCCCGGTGTGATCCCGAGATACCTCACCATGAATTCTTCCGGCGCAAAGGAGAGCCGGGGGCTGCCGATCTGGCGGGAAATATCCTTCGTCTTGAATTTTTTGTCCGCCAGTATCATCAGCATATAAAACCTGGTTTTCTGCGCATTGCACAGAAACAGGTTTTTGCAGATGGCGGCGGGCTGCAGGATACGGTCAATGGCCTCGCAGGCTTCCATGGTAAAGACGGCCTCGTGATCCACCCGGTCATAGACGATCTGCAGAGAATCTAAAAGGTCATAAACCGCCAGTTCCGTCTCTATCCGGCCGTCAGGATCGACGGGACGGCCGCGGTGTAAAGTCAATTCGTTTTCCATAATTTCTCCCATAATCGGTTATTTGGCACAACAGTTCAACTTGTTTGATCTGTTACTATTTGGCGGCTTCCCTGTACCTTTCGGTTCCCCACCACTCGGGGATCAATTCTTCCAGCGTGACAATTTCCCGTTTTTCGTAATCAGTCATGATCTCCATATCCTTATTTTTGAGAGAGAGCTGCATAAAAAATTCCCTGCAGGCGCCGCAGGGCATGCCGCTCCCTGCTCCATGGGGAGGGGTATCTCTAAACGCGATCATCCTTTTTACCACAGTCTGCCCGCTGTTTACATACATGTTGATAGCAGCGACTCTCTCAGCGCATAAATTGATGACGCCGCAGCATCCCTCTATACAAAAACCGGTGTAGATTTCCCCGCTTTCACTCTCTAAAGCGCACACCACATGATGCGCATAAATAAAAGGGGAGACATCTTCCGGATGGTATTGTTCTTTCGCTTTCGTATATAACTGTTCCCAGATATCCATAGTATTTACCTCCGTAATAGCTTGTTCATGGCCGGAACATCAGCAGCCGCTGCTTCGGTGATATAGTGTTAGTTACAGTTCTTATTTCTTTTTTCGATTATTATGGAGGAGCCGACCGCATAAACGATCATAATAGCCGCGATGGCCATCACAATATAAAAAATCCATTTTGTATAAAACAGAGCAAGAACGGCAGTTAACAAAAAAAGTATTCCCATTAACAAAAATACAACAGCCGACTGTCGATAATACGGCCGTTTGTTCATCTGGATGCGTTCCTGTTTTGTGGCATAAAGATAGGCATTATTAAATAAGTATCCTTTTTCCATAAAAGAGCGGATGCTTATGATAAATGATCCTATGGAAAATACAAAACAGATAATTGCAGCTATGATTTCTGCCATAAATACCGCCTCTATAAATTTGATTTTGCGTTTATCCCGAAGATGATATGAGTTTACAAAAAAATACCACGGCTAATCCGAAACAGGAAGTGCCCGAGGAAGCTCGATTTCAATTTTATGATGGATATTACTCAAACCGGCCCAGGATACTGCCCGTCTGAAGGATATGACTTCCTGCTTTTCTCAAAAAGTCTTTCTTCCTGGAATTCGGGCTCAGATCAACAGCGTCGTCAAGGGCATAAACGGTGAAGCGGTAGAGATGCGTTTTCCCCCTCGGCGGTTTGGGCCCCGCGTAGCGGTGCAGGCCATAGGCAATCCCCTGGCACGCATTTCCCAGTCCGGCCACATGTTTACCTGCTTTTATGCCCTTTGGTATCTTATCCATGGCAGGAATATTCCAGATGACCCAATGCGTAAAGTTTTTGACAGGATGGGTCAGGTCTTCAAGGGTTACGGCCAGTGTTTTGGCCCCTGGCGACAGATTTTTGAGCACAAATTCCGGCGACAGATCCTGTCCGCGCCCTGTGTTTTCGACAGGGATTCTGTCTTTGTCTGCCATGCCGATATAGTCGATTTCCAGATTCACAGCCGCCATGTCTGCCTCCTGTAAGTTTGTATTAGTGCCAGTCTCTTGTTTACGGACGGTGCAATCTCTCTATCACACAACGGTGGGATTTGTTTTTACTGTCCTTTTTGTAGCTCACACCGATGAGGAGTATCTCGCCGCTGTAGCCTTCCAGGGCCTGGGTGTATTGCCTGGTTTTGATCTGCTGTATGGCTGTGGCAGCGGATCTGTCATATTTCAGCTCAATGATAAGCGCGGGTTTTCCGACGGAAGAGGGAAGCGGTAAAAATACGATGTCCGCAAACCCGCGTCCTGTGGGCAGTTCCCGGATCATACGGTAGTCCTTCCGTGCACTGTAGTAGGCGAGGCTAATGGCACAGGCGAGAGAGTTTTCATCGTTGTAAGTCAGTACGGAGGCTACCTCCGTATGTGCGGAATCGAGCCCCTCGGCAACATTTTTTTCATTGCCTGAAAGGGTGTTTTCAAGCAGCTTTTCAGAAGCTTCAAGGACATGCATGATCTCTGTCCATCCCCCCACGCTCATCGCATTTTCAAATTCTTCAAGAATTTCTTTGTTCGGGATAAAGGCTGTTTTTGTTTCGGCATCATAGCCGAGATATCCCAGGTGGATGAGCAACGTCAGCACATCGTCTTTGGTTCGGAATGTCCGCATATCATTCTGGAAACTGCGGGTATTCACCCGAATATGTCCGCCGCCGAGCATCTGTACAATATCCGGGCGTAGTCCGTCAAAATCCATATCCATATAAATCTTCAGGGCTTCGTAAGTTTCGGTGGAAGTCCAGTAGTTTGAAAAATTGCGGCATTTCATCGCCGCGATAACGGATCTGGGATTGTACATATGCCGATAATTCCTGAACGTATAACCGTCGTACCAATAGCTTGCTTTTGAAAAGTCCATGTCAAACCGCTCACACAGTTCCTTTACTTCATTTTCTGTGAAACCGGTATACTCCTCAAAAATGTTCTGGTCTGTCATGGAATATTCCCAAAACATATTTAATGCAGAATGATGTCCGTATTTTTTTACAGGCAAAATACCTGTCATATAAGCAAGGGTAATATAGGGCTGATCTTTTAGAAGGAACCGCAGAAAATCGAGATATTGCTTTTGCAGCGGTTCGTCATTCTGCCTTTCCCGCACCACGCAGTCCCATTCATCGATCAGAAAAATAAATTTTTTATTTGTCTTTGTGTAAATCCTTTTTAGGGAATCCACAAGTCCGATATTTTTTTGGGGCAGAAACTCTCCATATTCCTCCGTAAGTTCTTCGAGAACTTCCTGTTCCAGATAGTCTGTTATTCCCTGGTTTTTTGCACCGATCAGGAATTGCTGCATGTTGAGAAAAATCACATCGTATTTATTCAGATGGGCCTCAAAGCTGTCCGTACGTTCGATCGCGCGTCCCTGGAACAACTCCCTTGAGTCACATCCGCGGCTGTAATAGGCGGCAAGCATTTTGAGGGCCATGGATTTTCCAAATCGTCGTGGCCTGCTGACACATACGAATTTTTCTTCGGTATTGATCAATTCATTAGTACATGCGGCCAGTCCGGTTTTGTCTACATAGATCCGGGAGCAGACAGATTCCCGAAAACCGTCATTTCCCGGATTCAGATAAATTCCCATGACATTTTCCCCTTTCTTTTACCCGCTTAATCCAAAGCTGTCCGGTGAACTTCATATGAGATCACTGTGTAAAAAGTTCCATCGCTTTTTCCGCCATGCGTTTTCCGTAAATTTCAAAATTTTCTGCGAACTGATCAATATCAAGGGTGTTGTCAATGCCCACCGGCCCGAGATGGATCACCGGTTTGCCGCAGGAGCCCCCGCCCGAATAGATCAGGGCACCCATCACCATGCAGTGATCCAGCATTTCTCGTATACCGAGTTCTGCCCCGCCGTGAACGTACTGGGCAGTCGCATAGGCCCCGGCAAGCTTTCCCGCAAGTCCCAGTTTTCCGGCTTCCGACAGCAGATAGTTCATCATCTGCCCGGTAAT
>DPJQ01000070.1:13522-14462 GCA_003542935.1 Lachnospiraceae bacterium
ATAGTTCATCATCTGCCCGGTAATGTGCGCCGCATAAATGGGCGACCCAAATACCACGCATTTGGCTTCTTTTACAAATGCGGTGTCCACATCTTCGATGCCAAAGCTTTTTGCTTCAACCCCGTGAACGGCATTCATCCCCTTCACGATGTTTTCCCCCATATGTTTCGTGTTGCCTGTAACAGAATGATAGATAACGGCCATTTTCATAAAAAGTTCCTCCTTGATGTAAGATTTAAATCATTATAATCGTCAATCGCCACGGAAGCGCCCAGGTCCAAAAGCGTGTGCCGGTCCAGCATGGAGGCCACACCGACGATTCTCCCCGCTCCTGCCCGTCTGGCGGATTCAATCCCCGATTTGGCGTCCTCAAAGACAACGCAGTCCGCGATATCCACATGGATGGTTTCCGCAGCCCTGAGATAGATATCCGGTTCCGGTTTCCCCCGTATCGTGCCGTCATTGTAAACCACATCCTCCAGGCGGAACCACTGATCCAGACGGAGGTGTTCAAAGAAAAACCGGACATTTTCCCATCCGGAGGCTGTGGCAATGGTATGGGGAACATTTCCGGCGCACAGCTCATCCAAAAAACGCGGCAATCCGTCTGCCAGCTTAAAATCTTCACTTTCCATGCACAGCTGCCGGTAGATCGTCTCCTTTTCCTCTTCCAGCGCCATGATCTCCTGCCGTGTCAAGGTTTTGTTGAAGAGATACGAGAAAGAAGCATCTGCGTTTCGGCCATGAATATATTCCTGAAATTCATGGTCGGAAATATCCCGGCCAACCTTTTGTTCAATAAAGGTTCTCCAGGATATATTCTGGAATTTTTCGTCAAAAAACATCGTGCCGTTAAAATCGAAAATTATGCCTTGCATACAGGAACCTCCCGGATCTTATCAGATGTCCGCAGTTTTTTGGCGGAGCATCCGCAAGCCCA
>DPJQ01000070.1:14716-16318 GCA_003542935.1 Lachnospiraceae bacterium
GGCGGAGCATCCGCAAGCCCATTATACACCATGTCCGCCTTGGGCGGGGGATATATTTCAAAAAGTTTGTCTTTTACATCGGTTTTACTTTTGTCCGGTAGTACATTTTACGTTGCCTGCTAAAACCAATGTATACTGGAATCTGTGACAAGGGATGCCGACCCATCCGGGTGACGCTCCGTTTTAATGGTTTTTGTCTCCCACCACTGTGCGCTCCGGTCATCTTCCCGGATTTCATGGGAATAAGAGGCCCATAGATCCAATAGAGGATATTTTTCGGTCAGTTCGCCAAGTATCGGCAGAATCTCTTTTTCAGGGATATCGCATTCCGTTTCACAGCAATTGCCGGCTGCGGGCTTTTCCCACTGTGGGCAGCCCGCGGCAGCCCGGTTTATGTGCGCCATTGCCTTTTCGGGAACGGTGCCTTCCTTTTGGGTGCGTATACGGATACGGATAGTCATTTTTATTCTCCCATGCTTTTCATGATCTTTGCGGCAATATACGTCCGACAGGCTCATGCCGGCATCTCCCTGCTTTGCTTGCATCATGGGATTAGCCAGCCGGCAAAAAGTATAGGCTGTTTTTACACTGCTGTCAATATTTCAATTTATTCCCCCTCAGGGTTGTTTCAGGAAGCTCTGTAAAGTGCTCCTTACAGTATTTGGGGCTGGTGGATCACGGTATGATGTTATCATCTTGTACTTCAAAGTATATGGCTCGATAAAAGAGGGCACGCCGGAAGGTTCTATTTTATCAAAAATATATTTTAATTTCATAATTAAGGTTATTGATTTATCCCTGCTATGTTCGTATAATAATTAGATGCATAAGGAGGGACATATGGATCAACAAAAGAACCAGAACAATCAGAACAAGCCCGATCCGGGACCGAAGAACAGGCAGTCGCTTTTGATTTTGCTGATCGGCCTGCTGGGCACGTTGCTGATATGGAGTTTTTTCGCAAATATAGGACAGAGCACGTCGTCTCCCGAGGAGATCGACTATTCTGAATTTCTGCAGATGCTGGAGAAGGACGAGGTGGCCTCGGTGGAGCTGGAATCCAACACGCTGACCATCACGCCCAGGGAGCAGAAGTATGAAAATATCAAAGTGACATACAAGACCAGGCTGATGGAGGCATCCACCGTGCTGGTGGAGCGGCTCTCCAAGATAGACGATATCACCTTCAAGGAGAAGCAGCCCGATCCCACGGGGGCGGTGGTTTCCTCCATCTTGAGTTTTCTGATTCCTTTCGTCATTTTGATCGTAGGTATGAACCTGTTGTTTTCCCGTATGAGCAGGGGCGGCGGTATGATGGGCGGTGTGGGCAAAAGCAAGGCTAAAGCTTACGTCCAGCGAGATACCGGTGTGTTGTTTGCCGATGTGGCGGGTCAGGACGAGGCAAAGGAGTCTCTGCAGGAGGTGGTGGATTTCCTGCACAATCCGGGGAAATATACGATGATCGGAGCGAAGCTCCCCAAGGGTGCGCTGTTGGTGGGCCCTCCCGGAACGGGTAAGACGCTGCTGGCGAAGGCGGTGGCCGGTGAGGCCCATGTGCCTTTCTTCTCCCTGTCCGGCTCGGATTTCGTGGAGATGTTCGTG
>DPJQ01000108.1:0-2328 GCA_003542935.1 Lachnospiraceae bacterium
TTCCGATCTCAAGAGGAAATGGCTTATCATTATTTTTAGAGAACCGGAATCAGCATATGTTCGGACGATGCCCCAGAGGAAATACTGGCTGCGGGGCAGACAGGATTTCTTCTGCGGGGTATGGGCATCGGAAGAACATATGCGGAACTGGAATAGGAGGAAGATAAAATGAACAAACTGGGAAGGAAAAACAACTGGGCGGCGTATCTGTATATTCTGCCCCTGATGATCCTGTCGTTCGCGGTGGTGTACTACTGTATTATCCGGACCGTTATGACCAGCTTTACGGACTGGAACGGTATGTCGGACACCATGAATTTTGTGGGGTTAAAAAACTATATCAAACTGTTTAAGGATAACACGTTCTGGAAATCGGTTCTGAACAACGTGATCTTTTTCTTCGGCACGGTCTTTGTGCAGGCTGCGGTGGGGTTCTTTCTGGCGGTTCTGCTGAAGAAGAAACTGCCGGGCTCCAATCTGTTTAAAGCCATCTACTTTATGCCTATCGCCATGGCAACTTCGATCATAACGGCAATTTTCCGTATTATCATGGATCCCACAAACGGCGCGCTGAACCAGTTTCTGCACGCGGTACATCTGGATATGTTTGCGGTGAGCTGGCTGGGAGACAAGAGATATGCGCTGCTGTCGGTGATTATCGTCAATATTTTCCAGTGGATGGGATTTTCCATGATTACTTATTACGCCAGCTTGATGAGCCTGCCGGATGATGTGTACGAGGCGGCGAAGATCGACGGAGCGGGCTTCTGGAGGACACTGACATCCGTGACATTCCCTATGGTGAAGGGGACCACCAACGTGCTGATCATTCTGGGTATCGTCGGTTCCCTGAAGACATTCGATATTGTGAAACTGTTGACAAACGGTGGGCCGGGGCGCGCCTCCACGGTGATGAATATCTATCTGTACGAGAAGGCTTTCAACGATTTTAAGGCCGGTGAGGCGGCGGCTATCGGCGTGTCGATCCTGATCATCGCGATGATCATGTCGTTTCTGCAGGTGAAACTGGGGAAGGAGGAGTAGAAGAAAAGATGAAAAATAAATGGAAATCAATGGCGGCCTGTTATATTGTGCTGGGACTGTGTGCGGTGATCTGGCTGTACCCTATCGGGGTGGCGATCATCAAGTCCTTCCATCTGAACGGGTTTGACAACTACAAATATGTGCTGACCTACGACAAGATCAGCTATTTCCGGGTGGTGGGCAACAGCCTGTTTATCGCGGTCACATCGGCCGTTGTGGTGACGCTGATCGTGACGCTGGCGGCCTTCGCCTTCTCCAAAATGAAATTTTACGGGAAAAAGATTATTTATGGCGCGATTTTAGCCTGCCTCGCGGTGCCGGTGGCGGCGGTGACAAGCCCTCTGTTTGCGGCGATCAAATCGTTAAATTTTCTGGATAAACATGTGGGCGTTATCATGCCGTTAATCGCCTTCAACGCGCCGATGATGCTGCTGATGGTGAAGAATTATTTTGATACGATCCCGGATGAACTGCTGGAGAGCGCCCGGATGGACGGGGCATCCACGCTACGGATCTGGTATGAATTCATGATTCCGCTCTGTGTGCCGATCATAGCGAATGTGCTGGTGCTCACCTTTATCTACTCCTGGAACGACTATCTGGTGCCGCTTCTCGTGATGAGAGATCAGAACAATTACACGGTGACGCTGGCGGCCCAGTACTTTATGTCCAGCACCTACCAGAGCCCCACGGATGTGGCGAGGATTTACGCGGTGATGATGTTATTGACGCTGCCGTCCATTCTCGTGTATCTGTTCAGCCAGAAGTTTTTGGTGAGCGGGATTACGTCGGGGTCGGTCAAAGGGTGATGGCTGATTATGACAAAATGTAAAAGATGGAAGAAAAAAGGGAGAAAAGGAGAGAAAATAATCAGTATGCAGGAGATGTTTTGTAACCCGGTGCCCTTCTCGGACGGGAAGAGACACACGAATCCGGATCCTTTTATTTTGAGGTGGTGCGGCAGGTATTACTGCTATGCCACGGATGAAGCAGGGGTGAAGGTGAGCGTATCGGAGGATATGGTGCACTGGGAGTATAGAGGGTATGCGATTGCCGGGAAGGAGTATCATCATTATTGGGCGCCTTCGGTGATTTATCTGAATGGACTGTTTTATATGTACTACTCCAACACGCCGGCAAAGGAGCCGGACTGCCATGAGGAGCATTTGAAGCTGGCGGTGTCGGAAAATCCGCTGGGGCCGTTTACATATCGGAAGACGTTTTTTGAGAAGTTCAGCATCGATTCCCATCCGCTTATGTGGAACGGGGAGCTGTATATGTTTT
>DPJQ01000108.1:2597-4449 GCA_003542935.1 Lachnospiraceae bacterium
CAACGACTGGCTCGGTCTGGAGCCTGAGGTGGCGGGGACCTGCATACTGGTGGATAAGATGGTTACGCCGGAAGAGTTTGCCGGAAAGCCGAAGCCGGTGGTGCTGCCATCCCTTCCGCAGGAGATCTATGAAGCGAACCGTTTCGGGGACGGCCGGGACTGGTACACGATAGAGGGTGCAAGTCCGGTGGTCCGCGGGGAGAAATGTTTCATGCTGTACTCGGCGAACGCCTTTGAGAATATCTACTATTTTGTGGGGACTGCCGTCGCGGAGATAAAAGAGAATCTGTCAGAGATGGTGTGGAAGAAATATCCCAATGATTATACGTGGCTGCCGCTCTTAAAAAAGAACGAGGTGGTGGAGGGGACCGGGCACAATACGGTGGCGAAAGCGCCGAATCTCTTTGAGGACTGGATTGTCTACCACGGCAGGGATATCGAGGAGGGGCTGCACCGGGGGGAGGAACAGCGGAACATGAGGATCGATCCGCTGCTCTGCTTCGGGGATCGTCTCTTCTGCCCAGGGCCCTCTTATACGGAGAGGCCTGCGCCGGGAAAAGGATTTTACAGCGGCCGGGAGATAGAGGCTTCGGAGAACGTGTTTTTTGCGGAGGCGGCAGAGTTTTACAGGATGGAGATCTGGTGCAGCGCCGGGAACTCCCACGCCGGTGCAAAATATATGCTGTATCCGGACTATGCCGATGAGAATCACTATATCGGTCTGAAAATGCACAGCGGAACAGGAAAGATAAGCGCGGTCTGCAGAAGCGGCGGGATCGCGATGGATATCGCGGAGATGAGCCTGCCGGAAGGGTATGATTTCAGCGTGCCTCACCTGATTCAGGTGGAGAGAAGGAAAAATGATTTTAAGGTGACGTTGGATGAGGACAGGAGGCTTAAGTTCAGGGCGGAGACAGCCTGGAAAAACGGCAAAATCGGAGCTGGCGGCTGCTTTACGCAGGTGACCATCCACAGCGCGGCGGCGGCACAGGGAGCAGAGCTGCGGGGCAGAGACCTGTTTTTGCTGTCGGAGTTCTATGACTGCTCCGGCGCGGAGGTGAAGGATGGCACGCTGCGGGGCCGGGGGGATATCCTGCATCTTGCGGAAAAAGGCGGGGGAAAGGCCGGAATGCAGAGCTTTCAGTGGCAGGTGCGCAGTGCAAAGCATCGGGCGGATCTGTACTGCGGGGAGGAAAAACTGTGTTCCCTGACAGCCGCCGGGGATACATTGACTTTCTATTGCTGCAGAGAAGAGAATTCAGGAAATGAAAGTGAAAATGACGTGGAGAGCGCCGGAAAAAGTGGCTGCCTGTACATCCTGACAGATGGAAAGGTGGAGGATAAGGGCAGTATGGATATGACAGAAGTGTCAGGAATTACGGTGCTGTCTGGCAACATCGGGATCTCCGGAGGCATATGCGGGAAGAAAGAGAGGGCTCTCAGATTGGAGACGGCCGGGCTGGCACTGCGGGAGTATACACAGATTTAAAATTTGCTTGCAATTGCTTGCAATAATCAGCAAAATTGGGTATACTATGCTCAAAGGAGAGTGGAAAATATGGCAAACACATCAGCAGTTTATGCCCGAATTGATGCGGAACTAAAAGAAAATGCAGAAAATATATTGTCACAGCTTGGAATTTCTCCATCCAGCGCCATCCAGATGCTTTATAGTCAGATTGTTCTTACGAAAGGGCTGCCATTAAACCTATATCTTCCCAGTGAAAAGCCGACAGCTATTGGCGGCATGTCACATGCACAGCTTGACGCTGAACTTATGAAAGGGGTAGAATCTCTGAAAGTTGAGAGAGCCTATACGGCTGATGAGGTTGATGCTGAACTTGCACGGGAT
>DPJQ01000108.1:4700-4865 GCA_003542935.1 Lachnospiraceae bacterium
TGATGCTGAACTTGCACGGGATTTTGGAATATGAGTGATACTTATTCTGTCTTGTACTCAACTGAGGCGCTGAGCGATTTGCGGGGAATCTATTCCTATATTGCTTTCACGCTGCGAATGCCGGATACCGCGCAAAATCAGGTAAACCGTATCCGTAAAGAAGTC
>DPJQ01000108.1:5168-5591 GCA_003542935.1 Lachnospiraceae bacterium
GTAAACCGTATCCGTAAAGAAGTCCGGTCACTGGATTTTATGCCGGGGAGACATAAAATTGTTGATTGGGAGCCTTGGAAGAGTATGCATATGCACCAGTTTCCTGTAGATAATTACAGCATTTTTTATCTTGTAGATAATGAAGCTATGGAGGTGAGCATTGCCCGTATTGTGTATGCCGGGCGGGACTTGCCAAATGTTGCAGATTCGGAATTGCATCCTGTGAAATAAAAGCGTAAAGAGTTCCACATTAAGGAATTGTTGAAAAATTTGGCAGAGCAGGGAAGGATTATATAGCCCATAGAGGCATCGGTTTGATATGGCCGATGCCTTTTTCCATCTGTTTCACGCAGAGGAGAAAGCAAAAACTTTCAATAATGCGCAAAAAGTTGGAGTGAAAGGAATATTCAAATTATTTTATGA
>DPJQ01000225.1:0-18550 GCA_003542935.1 Lachnospiraceae bacterium
CTTTGCAGCCAGTGCAAAGTCCTGAGCTGAACTGTAACAACCATCTCATATCATATTAAAATGCTTAAATGCCGCCATAATTGCATTTTCTTTCTCCGGCGGGCATTTCGGCACACGGCTTTTATTAAAGAACGCACGCCTCCGCCGTCTGCTCCCCGGCACCCGTTCTGCCATTTCATCGGCCATATTCCACCGCTCCGTATCTGGCCAGCACCTGTCCGGCCTCCTCAGAGCCGGAAAGAGACGGCAGCCGCACCGCCGCAATTCCGCAGTAACACCGAAGCGCCCGCTCCAGAATTGACAGAGATGAAGCGCCAAAGCAGACCGGCATTCCCGATGCAGACAACTGGGCCACAAAAGCTTCCAGGCTTTTATCGGCATCCATTCCCAGATCGTCCAGCTCCACAAGCAATATCTGTCCCTCTCCCGGATCTCCCAGAGCTTCAACCACATCCTCATATTCGCCGGCAGCCAGACACTCTGCCAATGCCGGATTCTCTGATACACAGCCCCCATGGGACATAGAACACAGCGAACTCAGCTCAAACACTCTGCGGTCCGTGGCAAGCCGGCGGGGCTGACACCCCTCTTCGGAAGTATCCGTTCCACATACTGCCTGCTCTAAAGGCTTATAGACGCCCCGTTTCTTAAGCATCTCCTGCATCCTGCTTACAAATTCGGGAGTTGTCCCGCAGCAGCCGCCCAGAAGGGAGATGCCTGCATCTACCATCCGCTCCGCATAAACCGTATATTGCTCTGCATTCATGGGGTAGACCATCCGGCCATCTTCCTGCCGCGGATTTCCTGCATTGGCCTTGGCCAGCACGGGAAGCTCCGTCACTTTCCTCAGTTTCTCCACCACAGGGAGCATCTGCTCCGGTCCCATAGAGCAGTTCACACCCACAGCATCCACTCCCAGGCCCTCCAGAGTCACCGCCGCCGCCGTAATTTCCGTTCCGAGGAAAGTATACCCGCTCTCATCCACAGTGAAGGAGGCCAAAATGGGCAGATCACAACACCGCCGGATGGCCAGCACCGCTGCCCGCATTTCCTGAAGGCTGATCATCGTCTCCACCACAAAAAGATCCACTCCCCCGTCCCGCAGGGCCGCTGCCTGTTCCTCATAGCAGTCCGTCAACTGATCAAATGTCAGTGTACCCGCCGGTAAAAGCTGCTTTCCGGTCATGGTCATATCACCGGCCACCAATGATTTACTACCGGCAGCCTCGCGGCTCAGGGCTGCCAGACGGCTGTTTAGCTCTGCCACGGAAATCTCCGCCTGCCTTTCCTTCAAAGCGATGGCATTGGCGGAAAAAGTGGGAGCAAAAAGAATCTGGCTCCCGGCTTCCACATAGGCCCGCTGGAGTTCCTGTATCACCTGGGGGTGCTCCAGCACCCAGGTTTCCGTGCATACCCCGGCAGGCATCCCGGCTTTCAGCAGATTACTTCCGGTGGCCCCGTCCAGCAAAAGCACCCGATCCCTCACCAGGTTTCTAAATGTCTCTCTGTCCATGGCACCTCCTTATTTCGGATAGACCAGCCGGTCGCTGTCGATATGCTCCAGTACCCGGGTATAATATTTTCCGGCCAGGTATTTTGCCATGCCCAGATTCAGATCCAGATAATTGCCGCAGTCTTTTGCCGCCGCACCCGGCACTTCTCCCTCAAAATCCCGGATAAAGAGGAACATACGCCGCACCAGTTCTACGATCTCATCCGATTCCAGGTCTCCGGCCAGCAGCAGGTAAAAGCCGGTTCGGCACCCCATGGGACCAAAGTAGATTACCCGATCCGCTATTTCCGGGTCGTTGCGCAGGAAAGTTGCCCCCAGATGTTCGATCGTGTGCACCTCCGCGGTGTTCATCACCGGTTCCTCATTGGGTGAAGTCATGCGTATATCAAAAGTCGTCACACACTCTTCCCCGATCCGATCCTTCCGGGACACGTAGATACCCGGCTGCAATTTGATGTGGTCAATTGTAAAACTTGCGATTTTTTCCATTTTCTTTACCTCCTGTCAGACTTTATTTCATTTTCACCTGCCCTCAGATAAGCTCCAGATGCTTAAGTCCGTCGCGGATACCGTAGTGAAACATGTCCGGAGCCACATAGTCCGCCAGCTCCAGGAGCTTCGGTGAGGCGCTGCCCATAGCCACTTTTGTGTGAACATGGCGAAACATTTCCAAATCATTGTTACTGTCCCCGAATGCCACCGTATCTTCCTGTTCTATGCCATAGAGGCGGCAGGCCACAGCAATACCCAAAGCCTTGGAATAGCCTTTGGGCATAAGCTCGATCGTCCCTCCCGCAAAGCTTTTTGCCTCGTGAACCACCGCGTCAAAAGAGGAAGACAATTCCCGCAGGGCCCCTTCTCTGTCCGCACCCGGAACGGCCTTTGCGCTGATCTTATTGACATACATGCAATCTTCATTGCCGGTGATCGGTTTCCAACGTTTCCCCAGCATCCGGGTAATCCGTCCGGCATACCAGTCTACATCATCCGTGTATTCATCAAGGTCGTAGTACATATAGTCTTTGCCCTCCATCACAGGCACAAGACCTTTTTTCCGGAGAATCTCCATCGTCCGCCTGGCTTCCTCCGGGGTCATTTCCTTATTGTACAGAACTTCTCCCTTCCACTCCAGATATGTGCCTGCCCCGGCTATGATTCCGTCAAAACCGACCGCTTCCAGCCCCGAATCCACCATGGCACGGCACCGCCCTGTACACAGAAACGTCAAATGCCCGTTTTCCCTGCAAGCCCGTATGGCTTCCACCGCACTGTCCGGAACTCCTTTCACCAGATCTGTCACTGTCCCGTCACCGTCAAAAAAAATCGCTTTTCTGCCCATCTGACGCTTCCGCCTTTCCATTCCCGTACTTTCTGTCCCATCCGCTGCCGACACTGTCCGAATGGCTTATCTGTTGCCGCAAACTAACGTCATTCTATCACTTTCCTTTCCAAAAGTCTATTCCCGGATATGAGAAATGCGGACGTCAAAAGAGAGCCCGCAGGCCCTCTTAAAAATTATTCCGTTATCCATTTACCGTGACTGTGAACTTCACGCTTTTCCCGGTCAGCCTGTTTGTACAGGTCACCGTGGTAGTTCCCACGCCCACAGCGATCAATTCAACCTCGTCATCGTGTTCTGCGTAGCCATCCTCAAACATCAGGATGTCGCTATCTGCAATCTTCCACCGCAAATAACTCTCAGCCACATTTTTACGGTAGACTTCCAGCTCAAACTCCTGACCCAGATATACGGTTCTCTTTTCCGGGCCTCTGCGGGTTATCGTGGAATTAGCCGCCTTTTTTACCGTAATTTTAAAAGTAACCTTTTTCGACGTTCCGCGTATGGTACAGCTGATCCTGGCAGTCCCCTGCTTAAGAGCCACAAACTCCATCTCATCGTCATAGGGATCGTCATCGTCGATCTTCACCACCGTTTTGCCGCTCTCGACCTTCCATTTGAGATCATCATCACGCACATTGGAAGATGCTCTTACTTTCAGTTCAAATTCCTCACCTACCCTGTGGGTCTGAGTCTTTTTACTCACCGCCGTGATCTTCGTCGTATTTGAGGAGTTTTTCACCGTAATCGTGTATGTAACACTGCTATTCTTTTTAGTCTTTGGGTTGCGAATCTTACAGCGGACTTTGGCTGTTCCCGACTTGACAGCCCACATATCCACCTCGTCATCACGGAGGTCGTTATCCTCAAAGCGAACCACGCTCTTTCCCTTTATGATGGACCAGGTGAGATAATCATCCTCGGCATTGCGCGGATTCATCCTGACTTCCAGCTCAAACTTTTCCCCTTTAGCCACCGTCACCTTTTTTGAACCGACGGCACTGATGGAAGTTGGCTTTACTTTGTAATCGGCCCGCACCGGAAGGGCAAATACCGCAGACAAAATCAGAACCGCAAGCAATGCATACATACATCTCAACATTTTTTTCATAGTCACTCAACATCCTTTCCCTCTAATATTTTTTAATTATCCATCCCGGCCTATGCCGTCACACGCCATAACCGCTGCCTATCACATGGATAGTAAAGCTCACACTCTTTCCCGTCAGTGTATTTGTGCAGGTCACCGTGGTGGTGCCTTCCCCGATGGCAATCAGTTCTGCTTCATCGTCATTCTCCGCATAGCCATCCTCAAAAATCAGGACAGACTCATCTTCAATATCCCACTCCAGATATTTCTCGCTCAATCCGTAAGAACGCTGCACTTCCAGCTCAAATTCCTGTCCCAGAAGAATTGTTCTCTCGGCAGGGCCTTTTCGGGTAATCGTGGACGCCGCCGGTGTTCCTTTTACGGTTATGGAAAACGTAACACTTTTGGCTGTTCCCTGTATTTTGCACCGCACCTGGGCGCTGCCCTCTTTCAAGGCCACCAGGTCAACTTCATCATCATAGATATCATCATCCTCAAATGCAACGACTTTTGTGCCTTTGACAATGGACCATACCAGATCATCTTCCGGCACATTGGCGGAGGTTCTGACCTTCAGCTCAAATTCCTGACCTGCATTTACGGTTCTGGACCTGGAACCTACGGCTTGAATCGTCTTTTTAACGGAAGATTTTTTGACCTTGATCGTAAAAGTCACACTTTTGTTTGACCCACTGATTTTGCAGCGCACTTTCGCGGTCCCCGCTTTGACTGCCACCAGGTCGATATCATCGCCGTCGCGGTCACTGTCTTCAAACCGGACCACACCTTTGCCTTTTACGATGGACCAGCGCAGATAATCATCGTCTGCATTACGGGGATTTGTGCGGACTTTCAGTTCAAATTCCTGCCCCTGCTTAACTGTCCTGGTCTTGGAACCAACCGCCTTGACAGACGTGGGTTTCGGCTCATAGTCCGCTTTGACCGGAAGGCCGAAGACCGCCGCTGTAAGCACAACAGCCAGTACGGCAAACATACATCTCGCTATTTTTTTCATAACATTGTCCTCCCTTTGCTTATTTTCAGGCTTTTTTCCGCGGCATGTTTACCAATCTCTGCCGCTCTTTATGGTATTATATTACCTCTGAAAGATTAAACAAAGATTAAAGAATATACTATTTTTATTTTATTGTTCAGAATTTTTTGTTCGGAAAATTGCATTCCATATTAATACAACATTTCATCATAATAAGGGCACAGATCGGGCGCACAATCCTCAGCACACAACTCTCCCTCACAGGACACATGACGCACATTGCGGCAATAAATATCGCAATGCCATGTGGGAGGCTGCGCATCGGGATTTTTCACCGCCGCTGCGATTAAAATCCGGAGCGCATGGGCCTCCTCAGCCGTCATAATCTCTCTGTGGCGCTTTACATAGGCATTGGCCACCATGGCCGCCCATTTCGTTCCGTTTTCCTGTACATCCATACTGCAATCCTCCTTTTCCCGGAAATCTCTTTTTCAAATTATATACCCTCATTCCCGTATCGTCTACTAAAGGTTCTGCAAAAACAAAAAAACATCCCGGACACTGTACGTAGGCAGTGCCCGGGACGAAAGGGGAGGATAAGTATTTTTCTTTTGCACACCTGTATCTTTCCCGCTTTTTAAAAATTTATACTACTTTTCTATCATTTTTTTCGCTTTCCGCATCGTCCTTTTGACGTGGAAAACATCACTGACAATATACACGATCAGATATACCGCCACAATGGCTACCTGAATGACCGGTACCAGCTTGTCCATCTTCTCTCTTGAAATCATTATGTTTCCTCCTAACACGGTCTGCAGCAACAGTTACAAAAGAAATTCAGCATCAGGCACTCCATACAGCAGCTTCCCATATTGAAAGTGGCCTGGGGATAACCGAATCCGCCGCTCATATCCTGATACCACTGGGCGCCGCCATGCTCCAGACGGCTCAACAGCTGTTGATAGGACAGATTTCCCGGCTCCATCCGCACGGCCTGTCTGGCATCGTCAATGGCATTGACCTGATTGCCCACACCATAGTTGGCCATGGCATGGAGATAATACCAGCGGCCGCTGCGGCCGTTTATACTGTTCAGCACGTTCATGGCCTCCTGGTACAGGCCGTTGTTAATATAATTCGTCGCCGCCCGAAGCTCAACGTCCGCCTCATCATAACCGGCCGAGCCACCCTGGTGATACTGCCCCCAGGGGCCATAGGAACCGGCCGTGTCCCGGCTGTCGCTGGAATAGCTGCTGGCTCCCCGCTCCCTCTCCTTCAAAATCTGGTTATAGGCTTCCTGTATCTGTTTAAATTTCTCCTCCGCCTGGGCCTTGTTCGGATTATCAATATTGGCATCCGGATGGTAGGTGCGGCTCAGCTTGCGGTAGGCTTTTTTTATCTCATCCATGCCGGCATCTCTGGGGACGCCCAGCACATTATAAGGATCTAACACGTTTTTTTCCTTCTTTATTCTTCTTTTTATACTCGCGAACGTTATGATTTGCCAACCCTATCGCCCGTATATGTCCGCGGGCAACAAGGAATCCGGAAAGCTTTTGTGCCCGCGGGTATACCCCGAAACTTATTCCATATACCACAATACAGGATATTTCTCAAAATGTCCACATATTCTGTGATCGGAAGTTTTTCAAATTCCCTGGCAGCATCGGAGGCCATGAGAAGCAGGATCTTTTCAGCCTCCCTGTCAAAGTCTTCCCGATGACTCATGGAGAGAAACGGATTGTAATTGCCCTTTTTCTCATCCTGCCCCACATCCTCCCAGGCATCCGTCAGATAGATAAATTTACCCAGTTGAAAACCAATCCGTCCCAACACCTCCTGCCATGGATCCCTGCGCATGGTGAAAATCTCGGCAAAAAGTTCGCCGGTGTATCCGGCCGCCAGATCCAGGTCCTCGCTGCCCGCCGCCTCACAGGCCTTTAGCCTCTTCAGATAGCGCCGCACGGCCCTGTACTGTCTGGGATATCGCCGCGCCGCGCCGTAAAAAGCCCTGCGCACCGACATGGAACCGAAAAGGCCTGACAGCTTCCTCTCGTCCTCCCAGTCATCCAGCAGGTCATAGTAACCCAACAGAATATTCATGTCCGCCGCATAGGCCGTATAAGGATTGCGGATACAGACATGCTTTCGCAGAGGATGAACCGGACAGCGCCGCTGTTCCGCACGACTGTCCCCTTCATACAGTCCGGACAACAGAATTGCCAGAAACGTCATGTCGTAGGTCAGCGTCATTCTCGATAACTGGCCATGACACTCTCTCAGTTCCTGGCATACTCCGCAATAAAAGGCCCTGTAAGTTTTATAATCTTTAATCTTTAACTCGTCGATATTAACTGTGATTGTCCCAAACATATCTGTCCATCAGCGTTACGTAACCATCAGCTCTTCTTTACAAATTCACTGCCGCACTTGGGACAGCGGATGGCAATGCGCCCCTTTCCTCTGGGCACACGCACCTTCTGCCTGCACTGGGGGCAGGTAAATATTCTGTGAGTCCTCAATTCTTCCCTGCGCCTGCGAAACTGTTGTATAAACACCGCCCGGTTGTAACGGAGATTCAGGTAACTCTCATTCTCACGGTAACGTTTATCAAAATTCCGTGAACAAATCCGGTAATAGCAGTACACCAGCAGCGCAAGCCCGATCCAGTAAAAAATGAACACTTTTCGGAAAATAAGGGATAGCAGGACAAAGATAAAAGCAGCCACGCTCAAAAACCGGCCGAACTCGTCCACACCGTTGCACCCATATCTGCCCTGCATAAATCTGCCATACGCTTCCCTGATCCTTCTCATAGTTACCTCCCGCTTATTCTTTTGTATTTAATTCCCTGCCGCCTGAAAGGCTGCATTTCTCCAGCATCCTGTGGACAAACCCCACCGCACAGTCAAGATCCTGCTCATTCGGATGCAGAAGCGCTTCGTCAAAGTTGCGGATCATATACTCAGCCCGAGCGGCCATCTTTTCATCCTTCAGCCACTCCTCATAGCGCTTGCGCACCGTCATGGGCATCTTACCCTGACACAGATAGGTGCCCAGGTATCTGTTATCACCCGGCACCAATCCACTGATCATCCTGGTCAGCCGGTTGTAATAGATCTCATCCTGTCCTGTCCCACAAGTACCAAACAGAATTACGTCTTTATTGTGAATACTGTCAAGAAAATCCATCACTTCCGGGCTGCAGGTTCCCCGGTCCACCCAGAAGCCCACGAGATAGACATCCGCATCAAAAGCCGATGTCGATGAGGATATTCTCTCAATATCTTTGGAGGGATCGTCGATCGCATGATATATTTTTTTCGCCAGAAGCTCTGTGTTGCCGGTCCGGCTGGCAAACACTACTTTGTACCGCATCATACTCTTCTCCTTCATCCCCGACTCCCACTCATCTCACTATACTGTAGAGGATATATTTTCAATATGCAACGAAGCGGGCATGAACTTTTTCTAAAATATTCGTAAACCAGATGACGTATCCCTTCCGCAGATTGAATTCCGCGTTTCTTTCCTATATAATAAAAGGAAAAAACAGGAGGCAGCTATGAAAAAACGTATCCTCGCACTGATCGGTGTTTTTTTTCTGCTGGCCATGTACGCATCCACCATGGTATTCGCACTGATCGACAGCCCCCGGGCAGCAGAAATGTTTAATATATCTTTATACTGTACCATCGTAATTCCTGTCATCATCTATGCAGGCACGCTGATTTTCAAAAATGCCCACGACAGAAAAGAGCTCCCCTTTGAGGAACCGAAAACGGATGACAGTGCGTCTGCAGACAGCGATGACGAAGCCGGAAAATAATCCCCTCTGATCAGGTCGGAATTCCGAATGCGGAGATATGTGTGAATTCTTCCACAAAAAACTCCGCGGATTCCCGCAAAAATATTTCCAGGCCGTCCAGAGTAAACACTCTGAGCGGCTCATTTTTATGCCCCGCCTTCCCGGCAAAGAGGAAAGCCAGCTCCGAAAAGACATCTTCCAGATCCTCCGCGCACACCTCGTCCATAGCAAGCCGGGCCAGGGACGCCGGGTCCGGATCCGGCACCGTCAGGCAATACTTCTCCTGAAAATGACGGTTCATACGGCTGTAGTCGCCGTAGTACCAGGCATCGGAGTAAAAATCGTTTACCGGCACCACTCTGTCCCTGGACAGGATCCGTACCTGGCGTATCTCATCCCACAGGATCCGCTCCCGGCCCTCTCCGTCGAGAAACTGAAAACACCGGGGCCAGAGAGCCTCCACAAACCGCCAGTCCAGATGCAGATGGGCATAATAGCCCATCATCACCGGCTCCGTCAGCCTGGAACCGTATTTAGCCAGAAACAGTCCCAGATCCGGCGCGATGGCCAGCTTGTCCATATCGGCATCGTTCCAAAAATGGGACGTATATTTTTCTTTCTTCCTCTTTGTATCCGGCAGAAGCAGCCCCGCCTCAAACAGGGCCCTTCCTCCCTCCGGCAAAATATCTGTCCCGGCCAGCAGCTCCTGTATAATTTTCCCCTCCGCTAAATGCATGATATATCCCGGCATATCATTCCGCTTCCTTGATCGTACCGTTTCGGTATGCCCTGAGCAGCTCCTCAAGCTCTTTGATGCGCTCCTTCATCTGGGCGCCGTTGTCCGTATCCCCCACCAGCAGGCGGCGGTCCGATTTCTTGACCATGATACGGTCCGAATGGATATCCATCTCCCGGGCAATGGCCTCCTCGGTGGATGAAAACGGGTCGTGGGCCACCAGCGTCATGCCGTAGGAATTGTAGATCAGCGTATATCCGGCGATTCCGGTCTGTTTCTGGTACGCCTTGCAGAAACCGCCGTCGATGATCAGAAGCTTACCGTTGCACCGCATGGGAGACTCGCCCTTGGAGAGACGCACCGGCATATGTCCGTTGATGATGTGGGAGTCCTCACCGTACAGACCGAATTCTTCAAGGATCGTGTCCAGCACCTTCTCCTGGTCGATCAGGTTGTAGTATGGGTTTTTAATCTCCACATGGGTCTCGGGATCTTTGATAAAATACCGCTCATAGGTGGCCATTTTTTCCTTGCCGAACAGGGGCGAATCAGGGCTGGACCAGATGAACCACATGATATCCCGGCCCCTCTCCCGCTCCTCCGGGTCAATGGCAAAAAAGCCTTTGCGGACATAGGATTCCAGTACGTCATAGAGCACCCGGCCCGAATATTTCTGCCCGTAGACTTCCACCGTCTTGAAACTGCCGTCATCATTCATGGGCACACAGCCGTGGTACATCAGATTGCCGTTAAAGACTTTGTAGAGATTTCCCTTGTTCAACAGAAACTGCATATGGCTCTGAAGCCTCTTGCAATTGACAAATCCGGCACAGAGACGATCCATGATATCCGCCTCTTCCTGGGTCAGCGCATAGGGATCCGCGGGATCAATGGTGGGGAAATTGGTATCCAACAGCTCATACGTCTTGCCGTCCAGGGTAATGGTGCCCTTCTCATAATCCACCTTATCCAGAAGCAGCCGGTTTTCCATGTGGAATTCAGGACGGCGCTTGATCAGCTGTCCTTCCAGCTTGAACTGGATGACCGTGATGGCCTTATGCATCTTCACATTCACCCGGTTCTCCGTGTAATTAAAAGCATTTTTACCGTGGATCTTGAAGCTCTCACAGGGATCGCCCTTGTAGGTGTCGATGGCAAAGGTGGCCAGGGGCAGCATATTGATACCATATCCGTCCTCCAGGATATCCAGGTTGCCGTAGCGGGCACTGTTACGGATTACCGTAGCGATACAGGCCATCTGCCCCGCCGCGGCTCCCATCCAGACGATATCGTGATTGCCCCACTGGATGTCCAGGGAATGGTAGCGCACCAGCCTGTCCATGATACTGTGAGGCGCCGGTCCTCTGTCGTAGATATCTCCCAGGATATGCAGCCGGTCCACTACCAGCCGTTTGATCAGCGTACACAGCGCCTCTATAAATTCCTCGGCGCGGCCGATATCAATGATCGTGGAGATGATGGCCTCGTAGTAGGCTCCTTTGTCCAGAATCTCCGCCTTCTCGGTGATCAGTTCCTCAATAATATAGGAAAAATCCTCGGGCAGAGCCTTCCGCACCTTGGAACGGGTATATTTGGAGGCTACGCATTTGCACACCTCAATCAGACGGTACAGAGTGATCTTGTACCAGTCGTGGATATGCTCCTCCTTTTTCTTAACGATGGTCATTTTCTCCCTGGGGTAATAGATCAGGGTGGCCAGAGATTTTTTGTCCGCATAGCTCAAGGTATGGCCGAATACGTCATCAATCTTCTTCTTCACCGAGCCGGAACCGTTCCGCAGCACATGGGAAAAGGCTTCATACTCGCCGTGGATGTCCGTGATAAAATGCTCCGTGCCCTTGGGCAGGTTCATAATGGACTGCAGGTTGATGATCTCCGTTGATGCCGCCGCTATGGTGGGGTAGATCTCCGCCAACCGCTGCAGCAGCTTGATTTCCATTGCATTCATCATTTTCTCTCTCCTGTTATTTTTTACGCTGTATAATCAAATAATGATATCTGGTTAGACTGGGGCAGGCTGCCGAAGAGCTTCAGGTCGTCCATCAGGGCGATCACGGTCTTGCTGACTTTTGTCCGGTTCTGGAAATCATCCTTGGATAAAAATTCCCCGTCCATGGCCGCCAGCACCACAGCATCCGCCGCCTTGTCCCCCAGGCCCTCGATGGTGTCCAGAGCCGGCATCAGCCTGCCGTCCAGGATCTGAAAGCGGTGGGCCTGGGCTTTGTATAGATCCACCGGCACGAACTCAAAGCCCCGGGCGTACATCTCCTGTACCACCCGCATGTCCCGCACCGTATCCTGCTCCTTTTTCGTCAGACTATCCTTCCTCTTTTTGTAATCCTCCAGATAGTATTCCAGCCGTTCCCTGCCCTGGCACATCAGCTCGTAATTGAAGGAAGTGGCCCGGATACTGAAAAACGCCGCATAGTAGGCCAGAGGCTGAAAGATCTTAAACCAGGCGATGCGCCAGGCCATCATGACATAGGCCGCCGCATGGGCTTTGGGAAACATATACTTGATTTTTTTACAGGACCAGATATACCACTCCGGCACATCATGCTCCCGCATGGCAGTCTCCCATTCGGGTTTTAAACCCTTGCCTTTCCGCACACTCTCCATAATCGTAAAGGACTGGGCATTGTCCATGCCCATGGAGATCAGATAGGTCATGATATCGTCGCGGGTGCAGATGGCCGTGGAAATCGTACATTTCCCCTCCTTGATCAGCGTCTGGGCATTGCCCAGCCACACGTCCGTACCGTGGGCCAGCCCGGCGATACGGATCAGGTCGGAAAACTCTGTGGGCTGGGTATCCAGAAGCATCTGCATGGCAAAGTCCGTGCCGAACTCCGGCACCCCCAGACATCCCAGGGGGCAGCCGCCGATATCCTCCGGCGTGAGGTTCAAAGCGTCCGTATTCTGAAACAGTGACATGACCTCCTTGCTGTCCAGGGGAATCTCCTGGGCATTTAAGCCCGTCAAATCCTCCAGCATACGGATCATGGTCGGATCATCGTGCCCCAGTATATCCAGCTTCAACAAGTTGGAATCGATGGAGTGGTAATCAAAATGGGTAGTCACGATGTCCGTGGTCTGGTCGTTGGCCGGGTGCTGCACCGGCGTGAAGGAATTGATATCCTCGCCGTAGGGCAGCACGATGATGCCGCCGGGATGCTGTCCGGTAGTCCTGTGGATACCGGTACAGCCCCCCACAATGCGATCAATCTCGCAGTTGCGCTTGTGCACGCCTTTCTCTTCGTAATAGTTCTTCACATAACCGAAGGCCGTCTTCTCCGCCAGGGTGCCGATGGTACCGGCCCGGTACGTCTGGCCCGCGCCAAAGATCACCTCGGTATATTTGTGGGCCTTACTCTGATATTCGCCGGAGAAATTCAGGTCGATATCCGGTTCCTTGTCCCCTTTAAAGCCCAGGAAGGTCTCAAAAGGAATGTCAAAGCCCTCTTTTTTCAGCGGTGCGCCGCAGGAAGGACAGGCCTTATCCGGCATATCGCAGCCGGAACGCCCCGCAAAAGCTTTCACCTCCGGGGAATCGAAATCGTAGTAATGGCATTTCTCGCAATAATAGTGGGCGCTTAAAGGATTGACCTCGGTGATTCCCGACATGGTAGCCGCCAGGGAAGAGCCCACGCTGCCCCGGGAGCCCACCAGATAGCCGTCCTCATTGGATTTCCACACCAGCTTCTGGGCGATGATATACATGACAGAGTAACCGTTGGAAATGATGGAGTTCAGCTCCCTCTCCAGCCGTTCCTCCACCACCTTCGGCAAATCCTCCCCATAAATCTCATGGGCCCGGTTGTAGCAGATCTCCCGCAGCGTATCGTCGGAATTTTCGATGATCGGCGGAAACTTGCCCGAACGCACCGGACTGATCGGATCGATCATATCGGCGATCCGGTTGGTGTTGGTGACCACTACCTCCTCAGCCTTCTCGGAGCCCAGGTAGGCGAACTCCGCCAGCATCTCGTCGGTGGTGCGCAGATACAGGGGGGCCTGGTCGTCCGCGTCGGAAAATCCCTTGCCCTTCATGATGATACGGCGGTAGATCTCATCCTGGGGATCCAGAAAATGTACGTCACATGTGGCCACCACCGGCTTGTGGAACTGCTCTCCCAGCCGCACAATCCGCCTGTTGAACTCTTTTAGATCCTCCTCGGTCTGCACGTCCTCCCTGTCCTCCCGGAGCATGAAGGCGTTGTTCCCCAAAGGCTGGATCTCCAGATAATCGTAAAACTCCACCAGACGGGCGATCTCCGGCTCCGGCAGCCCCCGCAGAAGCCCCTGGAACAGCTCCCCGGCCTCACAGGCTGAGCCGATCAGAAGCCCCTCCCGGTATTTCAGAAACAGGCTCTTGGGAATCCGGGGCCGCCTGGCATAGTAGGTGATATGGGATTCAGACACCAGCCGGTACAGGTTCACCCGGCCCGTATCGTTCTTCGCCAGAATGATCGCATGGTAGGTGGGCAGCTTCTTGATGGTATCCCCAGAGACCTTGCCGGTCTCATTGAGCCCCGCAAGATCGCGGATATCCCGGTCTTTCAGCATCCTGACAAAACGCACGAAGATCTCCGCAGTACAGTTCGCATCGTCCACAGCCCGGTGATGGTGCTCCAGGGGAACGCCCACGGCCTTCGCCACATTGTCCAGTTTAAACCGGTTTAACCCCGGCAGGAGGAAGCGGGCCATACCCACGGTATCTGCGTAGGTAAATTCCCGCTCCATCCCCAGATCCGCGCAGTTTTTCTTAATAAAACTCATGTCAAAATCCGCATTGTGGGCCACCATCACCGCCCCTTCGGAAAACTCCAGGAAACGGGGCAGCACCTCCTCGATCCCCGGCGCGTCCACCACCATACTGTCGTTGATGCCCGTCAGGTTCTCAATGCGAAACGGGATCGGCGTCCGGGGGTTGACAAACTCCGAGAACCTCTTTTTGATCTGTCCGTTCTCCACCCGGACGGCGCCGATCTCGATGATTTTATTTGTAACGGGGGAAAATCCCGTGGTCTCAATGTCAAAAACCACAAAAGAGCCGTCAAGGCTCTGGTCTCCGGCGTTATTCACGATATCCTTCAGGTCATCCACCAGATAAGCCTCCACGCCGTAGATCACCTTGAAACCGTTGTCCCCGGCCAGGGCCTCGTAGGTATGGTTTGCCTCGGGGAACGCCTGCACCACGCCGTGGTCGGTGATAGCGATAGCCGGGTGGCCCCATTTGCAGGCACGGGTGATGATCGCCTTCGCATCGGATACGCCGTCCATATCACTCATCTTGGTGTGACAATGGAGCTCCACCCGTTTTTTCGGAGCCTTATCCTCCCGCACTTCCAGAAAACTCCCGATACTCTTTAATCCCAGGACGCTGGCAATACTCAGTTCGTGGTCAAAACGGTCGATGGCCGTGCGCCCTTTGAGTTTCACAAAACCGCCTTTTTTCAAACGGCCCGTGATCTCCGGCACCTGCTCATTTTCCAGGAACATCTTCACCGTGATCGTATCCGTAAAATCCGACACGTTAAACATCAGGATCGTCTTGCCGTTCCGGATTTCCCGGGTCTCCAGGGTAAGCACCTGGCCCCGGATCGTCACGTCACCCATCTCACCGATGATGCTCTCGATGGTCACCGGCTGTTCCTCTGGATCCCGGCCATAGATCACATCGGGATTATCCGAACGCCTCAAAGCACGGGAGAATCGTCTTTCCTTCGGTCCCTGGCCGCCTCCGCTGCGGTCAGCATGGCTCCCGGCAGGCGCCACCGCGGGACGCGCCTCTTTTTGAAGCCCGGCCTTTGGTGAGCCGGCCGGTTTTTCAGACGGCTTTTCCTTCGTCACAGCCACCTGCCTGACATCGTTCCCGTCACTTTCCTTTTCCGCCAGCCTATGGCCCGCCTGCCGCAGCAGACGGCCCACATATTCCTGAGTATGCCGGCGGCTCGCTTCCTCCCGCTCCTCCTTATCTGCCGGATCTTTAAACTCCATATGCAGGTGAAAATCCAGACCGCAGCGTTGGGCAAATATTTTCTCCAGTATATCCCCCAATTGGCTGCAGCGCTCTTTTACAATCACCGAATCCGGCAACACCAGCCGCATAGTGTCCGGTTCCGGAAAAGAAACTCCGGCATTTCGCATCATGCTATAGAGCACCTTATTGTACCGCTCCAGCTCCAAAAGGATGCTTGGACGGTACAGCTCATAGAAATTTCCCACAGAATACTGTCTGGACAACTGAAATTTTTCTATAATCTTAATCTTAAGTTTCACATTTTTGAAGAGCTGGTTTTCAATACACTCTTCGAGACGGTATATATCCTCTTTGGCGATCCACTGCTGACTGGTCAGGTAGACACACATCAACGTATTCTCCTGATTCATCGTCACACGCACCACCTCAGAAATCTCCATCAGATCTGACAGTCCGGCCGGAACCTTCAGGTGGGGAAATACCGTCGCTATTGTCTTACTCTTATTTTCCATTTTACAATCCCTGTAATAAAAAACCTCCGCCTTACGGCGAAGGGCAACATAGGTATATTCTAACAAGGGGCAAAGGGAAAGTCAATAGCCGACTGTGAAAAATGACGGTTCCCATTTTCTATATTAATAGAGAATATTTTTTCTGGATTATTGACAAATACAAAACGAGGTAATATCATTAAGTAAAGATAGAATAACTGTTTCTATGACACACCTACAAAAGAGAGGAGCACAAATGGGAAGATTTTCTGAACTGTCGGACTGTGAACTCACAACAATGAAATGCATCTGGGACTCGGCTGAACCAGTCACCGCCCACGAGATCATCCGCCAGTTAAAAAAGAATTATGGACTGAATTATAAAGAAAGTACCGTATACACATTCCTCAAAAAATTAAAAGACAAAGGCTTTGCTAATTCCTACCGCCAGGGTGTTACTTTCTATTTCCCCATCCGTGAAGAGGAGGAATACCGCAGCCTTCATCTTAACCGGGCAAGAGACTTCTGGTTTAAAGGCTCCACAACGGAAATGGTGCGCGAATTATTCCGCCTCAAACCTCCCACCCCCGAAGAGCGGGATATCCTGATGGAAATACTCGAACACTCCTGTTAGTATGCCGTTCAGCCGTCATCCGACGCTTTTTCCAGAACATGGGTATGTTTCTCCCAATGGCAAATCTAAATTCTATGCATATATTATAGTAAAAATTCCAGGAGTTGAATATGGATAAAAGAAAATCTTGTGGCTGTAACTCTTACCAGGGGCCAGACACCTTTCCTGTTGCCATGGCCTATGTGCCCTGGCAATATTTTCATATGACATTTGACTTGCACAAAGCACTGACGGCAGGGACGATCTTCCCTGAACTATACAAACCCTTCTGTGGGAAAAGGGGGTGCCGTTAATGAGAAATCAACGCTGCACTGCCAGAAATAAGGAACAGCTCCTTCATCAGCTGGATCTGGTGAGCTTTGCCGCCTACGATACACTGCTGTATCTGGATACCCATCCCGACGATGAAAAAGCCTGCGATTATTTCCGGGAGCATAACAAGATGCGCCGGGAGCTTCTGAAAGAATACGCCGACCAGTACGGTCCGCTGACCCTGGACAGCATGGAGCTGTCCGGAGCCTGCGACAGCGATTGGGACTGGGTGATGCAGCCGTGGCCCTGGGAGGGCAGCCGGAAAGGAGGATGTTGCTAAATGTGGAATTATGAAAAAAGACTGGAGTACCCCGTAAACATCAAAAACCCCGACGCAAAACTGGCCATGGCCATCATCAGCCAATACGGCGGACCCGACGGCGAGATGGGCGCCAGTATGCGCTACCTGTCCCAGAGATACACCATGCCCAACCGGGTGTGCATGGGAACTCTGACAGATATAGGTACGGAAGCCCCTGAAATGTTCCGTTTCAGGGGGCAACCATGTAGCTCCATTTAAAAGGAAGCTGGTTCAGATAAACATCAATATGATCTTTGTCGATAACCACCATTTTATCTAAAATTTCTTTGTAGAAATCATCTTCGTATTCCACTCCGTTTACAAGCTCATGAATCGTTTCTATAATTTCTGTGATAAACTCCTGCTGCTGACGGATCAGTTTTCTTTGCTTATCCATACTGTCTTTCGCACTCTTTCTTTCACCTGCCTTGATCTGTGCTCCCGGTTTCTCAGAGTCTGTACCCGTAGCGTCCGCTGCAGTGCCCTTCGGGCATACCTTGATGCCATATGGCACATCGGATGAAATAATATACTTAATAACAGAAACCAGATTATCTATGATTTTCTTCTTATTATACGGTAAGCTTCTTGTCACAAGATACATAATGTGGGTTGCATCTTCGTTGCGAATGCCCAGTCCCCTGCATCCGACTTGATTTCCCGCTTTATCAACATGGGGGCTTCCATGCTTTGCAGCTTCAAGACATCTCCACGCCTTATATCGGCTTCCGTTTTTTCGGATTTTATATCGTGCCACATAACCTGAGCCGCAGTACCCGCATTTGATCTTCCCGGAAAACGGATAACGGTTACTGTACTTTGATCTTCCCTCCTGTGAAAGCGATCTTTCATCTAAAATGTGGTTTGCTTTATCGAACAGTTCACGAGAGATAATCGGCTCGTGATGGTCTTTGATAATCACAAATTCCTCCTGCCCCCGGTTGTACTTTTTTTCATGGGATAGAAAATCTGGTGTGTAGGTTTTTTTCTGCACCAGATCACCGCAGTATTTCTCATTGCGAATGACACGGAGAATGACTGTGTTCTGCCATTCTTTCACTCGCATGGGCCTAATGCCTTCCTCCCGAAGCTCACGGGCAATCACATGGGTTCCTTTACCTTCGTCTACAAACTTGTGAAAGATCAGACGGACAATCTTTGCCCCATCCTCATTGATATACATTTTGCCATCTTTCACATCGTAACCAAGCATACTGTGCCCGAACACAACGCCCTGCTCCATCTGCCGTTTCTGTCCCCATTTGACACGCTCGGAAGTCTTGCGGCTTTCTTCCTGCGCGATCGAGGACATAATGGCAAGGCGA
>DPJQ01000225.1:18863-31103 GCA_003542935.1 Lachnospiraceae bacterium
GGACATAATGGCAAGGCGAAGCTCCGCATCACCGTCTAAAGTATTGATGTTATCATTCATAAAAACAACACCTACGCCGTGCTTTTTGAGATCACGGGTATAAAATATGCTATCAAGGGTATTCCTCGCAAAACGGGAGATTTCTTTTGTTACAATCAAATCAAAATCTCCGTTTTTTGCACATGCAATCATGCGGTTAAACTCTTTACGTTTTTTAGTATTCGTGCCGGAGATGCCTTCATCGGCAAAAACTTCATAAAGCTCCCAATCGGGATTACGCTCTATATATTGCCTGAAATAACGCTGCTGGCTTTCAAATGAATTAGCCTGGTCTTCGCTGTCCGTAGATACACGGCAATAGGCGGCAACTTTTCTCTTTGTGTGCTTTATCTTCCTTTCCTGATTCAAGACCTCGTATTTATCTATTGACATAAGAACAGCTCCGGCCATTTATGCTATATTGTTTTTCAAGCTCACGCAAACATCGTTCACGCTGTGATGCGGTCAATAGATTCCGCTTTTCTAATGACAAAAGGACCGCCCTTTGGAAATTCATAAGAAACGCCGCGTGTTCCCGCGCATCCAATTCCGGAACAGGTTCGCCAACATAAATAAATTCTCTATGCTTCACTATAAGCAACACCTCCCCAGTTTTCAATGTATGAGCCAATGTTTGTACCATATAACGAGGGGGCCAATCCTTTTTATCTCTTTTTCGGCCACCGGACATTTATAACAAAAAAGAAGCAGGACAATGATATCCTGCTCCTTACTTTGTTACTGTATAAAAGATTATCTATTTTCAGTCTTTCGTCAAAATAAACTGATCTACCAGCTTCTTCAGGCTCTCCGCCTCTGCCGAAAGCTCTTCACTGGCCGCAGCGCTCTCCTCAGAAGTCGCGCTATTCGTCTGCACCACAGAAGATATCTGGTCGATACCCTCTGTAACTTGCTGGATAGCCGAAGTCTGATCTTCCACTTCTTCCACAACCTCATCCATTTTTGTGGTCACTTTTCCGGCAATAGAACTGGTAAGCTTCAGAGAACCCGTAACCTGCTCCACAGCCTGCGTACCTTCATTGACAGCAGAGATAGAGCTTTCAATCAGCTCTTTGGTAGCTTTAGCCGCCGCATCAGATTTAGACGCAAGATTACGCACCTCATCCGCAACAACTGCAAAACCTTTTCCGGACGTTCCTGCCCGTGCCGCTTCTACAGCGGCATTCAGAGCCAGAATATTGGTCTGGAATGCGATGCTTTCAATAGCACCGATAATCTTGGCAATTTCTACAGAAGAATTCGAAATCTTCTCCATAGCCATATTCAAATTTTTCACATATTCCACACTGATATTCAATTGTGCTCCCGCCTGATTTACATATTCGCCTGCTTCCTGAGCTGCCGCCGCCGTCTGCTTGGCGCTTTCAGATATTTCCGTAATAGTAGCTGCTAATTCCTCCACTGAGCTTGCCTGCTCCATAGTGCCCTGACTCAGAGACTGGGCTCCGCCAGATACCTGATTACTGGCAGAGGACACTTGCCCTGCGGAAGAATCTATCTGGCGCAGGGTATCGCTCAACTCCATCTTCAGATTACGCATAGAATGAAGAATACTCTGAAAATCACCCACATAATCTTCACGATGTTCAGACTGTATGTCAAAATTCCTATTTGCCATCTCATTCATCAAATAACCTATATCATTAATAATTGTATTAAGCCCCGTTACCATATCTGCTGTAGACTTAGTCAGTTTTGCTGTCTCATCCTGTCCCGTAACCTGAGGAACCGGCGATGATAAATCGCCTTTTACCAAAAGTTCCATGCGTTCGGCACAGGCACGCATAGGTACACTGATATTGCTGGACAGTTTCAGAGCCACTGCAATAGACGCCAGAACGGAAGCGGCAATCACAACCAGGTTAATAATCATACCAAAATATGTATCGGCTAAATAATCAGTCTGCAATGAAGTAACTGCAACGCTCCAGCCATCTGTGCCGTTTACCGGCGCATATGCTAAAAACCGATCCCCATCATCTCCGTGGAAGCTTCCGAAACCACTTTTCCCTTCACACATATTTTTGTGAAGAGCTGCCAATTCTTCTAAAGAATCATCTTTTTGGGCTTCCATTTCAATATTCTGGGTAGTAATCGTTTCCAAAGTAGTATCCGCAATCGTGTCGCCTGACTTATTAAGCATATATGCACGGCAGCTGTCGCTAAGCTTAATCGAAGAAACGATGTCGTTCAAAAATGTCTCTTGAGGTACAAAATAAACTACTCCTGCTATACCGGAATTGCCGTCTCCGTCGACATAAAGCGGCGCTGCTACCATAATAGAAAGCTCACCGGTAACCTTGCTTATCAACGGCTCTGATACGCTGACATTTCCCTGCATGGCTTGCTGCACATATTCCCGGTCAGAATAATCCTTCCCGTCAAAGATACTATAGCCATCTGAGTTAATAATGTTACCCCGCCGGAAACCATGCATATCGACACGCTCATTCATAATAGCACGTTTCTCATCCAAAGATACATTCTCATCAGATAACTGCGAAATATGCCCCGTATCCATCGCAACATTCTTGTAGGCTGTCAATTCCTGTTCAATGCGTTCTGCCGCTAAAATAGTTGTCTCACTCATCATATCCTTTACAGTGGTGAGCGTACTCCTGTAGTTCAGCACAATACTGGATGAACCTACCGCAACCAGAGCAACCAGAACTGTTACCATCAAGCCTACGGTAATTTTTTTACGAATACTCTTCATTTCGTTTCTCTCCTCGCTTTGTCATAAAATTATAAAATCTTTTATCCGGTGTATGTAATGCACCGCGGCATCCATACAAGTAAAATCATGTTATCATTGTACCATAGAGAAAAATATACGTCTATTCAAAAACGCGAATTTTCATCATCTATTGCCCGGAATAACGATGCTAAATGAGAATGCCCTCCTCTTCTTTACTTTTACCCAATTTTACAGAGCATATAAGTATGCCCTTGGTGGTTTTTCCCAACAAACAACCCTCTCGCTATGATGCGGTCAACATTTAGAAATTAATTTTTGACTTCCCACGCTCATATCTTGTGGCCGGAAATGGAACATGCTACAATGTAACGGTTCAGTACCTTCACAGTTACATGCAAAAAGCCATTGAAAATCGGCTTCACCGATGAGTTCTGAGCGCCAGTGGCGCTCGTTAAGAACCGACCGGAACGAAGTGAAGACTTTTTGCACACCTGAATCATGTTCTTACGGTCTTGGCAGCACACCGAAGGCGTTCCGTGGGAAGTGCTTCGGCCTGTGCTGAACAGTTAGCAATAAATAACAGTTATCCATTAACCCGGAAAGGATGTAAGACACCAATATGTTTGATTTTGGAAATGCCAACGAAGGGCAGCGTAAAGCAATATCAACCGCCGAAGGACCGGTCCTCATTACGGCAGGACCGGGAACCGGCAAAACTTATACGCTCGTCCAACGGACAATTTATCTGATAGAGGAATATGGTGTAAAGCCGGAAAATATTTTCATCGCAACTTTTACGGAAAAAGCCGCGAAAGAACTGATCACACGAATCACAAACGAATTGTCCAACCGGGGTATCCCGGCGAACATCCATGAAATGTACATTGGTACGTTCCATTCACTCTGTCTTCGAATTCTGAAAGAACATCTGGAATACACACGGCTTCGCAGAAACTATCGTCTTCTTGATGCTTTCGACCAGCAGTATATGGTGTTCCGGAGCATCTCCCGCTTCAGGAACATCCCGGACATTGAGACGGTTCTGCCAAACGGCGGCGCCTGGAGACAGTCCGCCACCGTCTGCAGCTATGTCAATATTCTCTCTGAAGAACTGGTCACTGCAGAGGAATTGATCGCCGACTCTGACTTATCGATTGCGGCCCTTGGCCGGATGCTGCAAGAATACCGTGATATCCTTACAGAAGGCAATTTGATGGATTTCCCGTCTATCCAGACGGAGGCTTACCATCTGCTCCGGGACAATGCAGATATTCTGAACGAATTGCACTCCAAAGTCACACATATCATGGTTGATGAGTATCAGGACACGAACTTCATCCAGGAACAGCTCATATTTCTTCTCGCCGGAAACCGCAGGAACATTTGCGTAGTTGGTGATGATGACCAGGGCCTGTATCGATTCCGCGGAGCGACTATCCGGAATATCCTGGAGTTTCCGCAAAAATTCAAGAACGGCGAGTGCCGAATCATTCCGTTGGTCGTAAACTACCGCTCTAACAGCGACATTGTTGACTTCTATAACAAGTGGATGGCTACAACAGACGGTGCAAAATTCAAGTTCCGCTGGGCCAACTTCAGGTATGATAAAAAAATCGAACCGCATAAGAAAACTACCCTTCACAGCCCTGCGGTCGTGAAGCTGGCAAGCGTGGACGATACCGATGAATGGCACGGGAAAATCCTGCGCTTTATAAATGACTTAAAGGCCTCCGGGAAACTCACAGACTATAACCAGATTGCTTTTCTCTTTAACTCTGTAAAGCATCCGCGGGTAACGGCTCTTGCCCGCTTCCTGGAGGAGAACCACATAAATGTATACTCACCCCGCTCGGATATGTTCTTCCAGCGCAACGAGATACAGCTTGCCCTCGGATGCCTTATGCTCATGTTCCCACGCTACGTGCAGGGTCTGGAAAACGGCAACTATACCTTCCTTCAGCCAAAGCATCTGACCTATTACCGGAACTGCATCACAACGGCAAACCAATATCTGACACAGCCGGAGCATTCCGACCTTTTGAAATGGATACGGCGCAGAGGCAAAGCCCATATCGGGCTTACCGGTACAACGGATTACGCCTACTGCGGACTGATGTATCAGCTGCTTGAATTCCAGCCGTTCGCAGGAATCCTTGATACGGAGATGGATGTCGGCGTGGTCGATATCCGCCCTGCGCGGAACATCGCCAGGCTGACGCAGATCATCGGTAAATTTGAGTATCTCCACCGGATAGATGTCCTGGACGCAGGTGAATACCGCGGCAAACGGCGTATAGATCAGGATACCGAGATGCTTTTCAATCTGTATCTCCGACTGCTCTTCGACGGCGGTATCACGGAGTACGAGGACGACTCGGAGTATGCACCGAGTGGCTGTGTATCATTCCTCACTATCCACCAGTCCAAGGGGATGGAGTTTCCGATTGTCATGGTTGACTCCCTGGCGAATGTACCGAGGAAGAACACGAATAACCTGCTGATGCAGATTGAAGATCGATACTTCAAACGCCCCGCTTTCGAGCCCAAAGATGTCACAAAATTCTTTGACTTCTGGCGGCTTTACTATACGGCGTTCTCCCGCGCACAGGATTTGCTGATACTGACCTGCAACGAGGATAAGCGGACGCCCGGCAATTACTTCAAAGACATCTATGGTAAACTGCAATCCGTGGACAGCCCGGCGTTTGATTCAAGAGAGTTTGACTTCAAATCAGTCAAAAGTGTGAATATCAAGAATACATACTCATTCACATCACACATTACAGTTTACGAGACCTGTGCCCTGCAGTACAAATTCTATAAAGAATTGGAATTCATGCCCGTCCGCGCGAACGCCATGCTCTTCGGTACACTTGTGCATGAAACAATCGAGGATATACACCGCGCCGCCCTGCGGCACGAGGAACAGACAATCACGGTAGAAAATGTCAGCCGGTGGTTTGACTCGAACTATGTGTCGCTGGCAAAAACCGAGCATACCTACCTCGCAGTTCCCCAGCGTGAAGCAGCCCTGAAACAGGTGCTGCGCTATATGGAAAGACAGCACGGTGACTGGTCACAGATTCAGCAGGCCGAGGTCGATGTGTCCCTAGTAAAACCGGACCATATCATTCAAGGCAAGATTGACCTGATTCGCGGCGAAGGAGACACGGTCGAAATCGTAGACTTCAAAGCCGAACACAAGCCGGACATGGAAAAGATGCGGGCGAAACTTGAACAGTACAGACGGCAGCTCCACATCTATGCTCATCTTGTGGAGGAACGCACCGGACAGAAAGTCAGCAAGATGCACCTCTACTATACCGGTGAGGATGACGGCGTGCCGACGATTACATATCCGTACACGAGGTCCGCGGTCGAAGGGACGATGGCAGTTTTTGATGACACGGTACACAAAATTATGAAGAAGGATTTTCGCCGTTGCGCCGATGACCCGAAGGTATGCGCGGAATGCGACTTCCGATTTTACTGCAGGAACAGATAACGGAGGATCCTTGAATGAGGAAGCACAGGAGGATGAAGAAAAATGGATGGGCAGCTTACTTTTGAATTTGAACAGAGACCTACAATCAAAGGTTTCCCGGAACTTCGCTGGACGGGCAAGCGCCCCTACCGCACTACGCAGTACTATCCCGCACAGCTGAGGGAAACCTACGGCGAGGAACTAAACGGCTGGATCAATAAAATCTTTTGGGGAGATAACCTCCAGGTCATGAGCCATCTGCTCAAGGAATACCGTGGCCGGATCGATCTTATCTACATCGATCCTCCGTTTGACAGCAAGGCGGACTACAAGAAAAAGATTGAGGTCCGTGGCATCGGGAAGGCAGAAAGCGACAGCACTTCATTTGAAGAAAAGCAGTATGGAGATATTTGGACAAATGACGAATATCTCCAGTTTATGTATGAACGTTTGCTGCTGATGAGTGAGCTGCTCTCCGACAAAGGTTCCATTTTCATTCACTGCGACTGGCATAAAAACCATCATCTCCGTTGCCTGATGGATGAAGTTTTTGGGCCAACCAATTTTGTCAATGAAATTGCATGGTGTTATTATGGTCCCGGTTCACCTGGTATGCGGCAATTTAACCGTAAGCATGACAATATTTTGTGGTATAGTAAGACCCATAATGTCTGGAAATTTAATGCCGATGCGGTACGTATTCCCCACGACGAAAAGACGACAGGAAACTTTAAACAGGGCTTAAGAGGTTCCGGCTTTATTGCGGGAGAATATAGCCTGGCCGATGGAAAAATTCCGGAGGACTGGTGGGAAATGGCTATTGCAGGCCGATACCCTAATGATGGCGTAAAACGAGTGGGATACCCGACAGAAAAGCCGTACAAGTTGTTGGAGCGCATTATCAGCGCTGCTACTGATCAAGGTGACATTGTTGCGGATTTCTTCATGGGAAGCGGTGTAACACAGATGTGCGCAATGAAACTCGGCAGACGGTTCATCGGTGCAGACATCAACCTCGGTGCAATTCAAACCACCACAAAGCGTCTGCTTGCCATTGCAAAAGAAATGAAGCCTGAGGATATCAGATACACGGGTTTTGAAGTCTACAATGTCAACAACTACGACTTTTTCCGCAATCCCGTGGAAGCCCGCGGCCTCCTGATTGCTGCCCTGGAAATCCAGCCGTTCCCGCAGAGTGACGTCTGGGATGGCGAACTGGATGGCAGAATGATAAAAATCATGCCTGTCAACCGCATCGCTACCAAAGCAGACTTGAAGGAGCTTCTCGCCAATCTTCCGTACAAAACCTACGAGAAACGTAAGGAGGAGAATCCGCACCAGCCCGTAGAACGTATCACTATCGTCTGCATGGGACACGAGCCCGACTTGAAAGGTGCGCTGGAGCAGGAACTGGCCGACTACAAGATAGATATCCGGATTATGGATATTCTCCGCGACAAAGCAAATCTTCAACTCAAGCGTGATTCCGAGGCAGAGATTGTCCGTCAAGACGGCAAACTGGTTGTCCGCGCCTTCTACCCGATGAACTTGATGCAGAAACTTTCCCTCCAGAAAGAGTACGTGGAAGATTGGCGTCAGCTGGTCGATTCCATCATGATCGACTGGAACTACGATGGTGTTGTCATGCAACCGTCCGTGACCGATGTCCCCGGTAAAAAAGAGATGGTCAGCGGCATCTACGAGATCCCAGAGAGCTCCGGTACCATCAAAGTCAAGATTACCGACTTGCTCTCTGAGTCGTTGGAAGTGGAGGTGCGCTAAATGGCCGTAGAATTTGATTCACATTTTGCTTTCAACCAACAGTTGTGGCATTACTACACCACAAACCGCGGAAAAATTCGTTCCCGCTATAATGATCTCACAAGGAAGTTCCTCGCATACAACGACAGTGAAGGAAATCCCCATGCCTTTCTTCGGAAACCTCAGTTTGAGGCCCTGGAGATGTACGTCTTTGTGAAGGAATTCATGAACAACAAGCAGGTCTACGAAATGTTCGATGACTGGTGCCAAAAAAAGGACCGTTTCTCCAATGCTTCCTACTACTCAATCGAAAAAGACGGTCAGATTCGTCTCTTTGATGCCCCGACCGAAAAACAAACCGATACGCTTTTCAGGCAGATGAAGAAGTATCAGGAGAACTATCCGAACTATATCTACGCCCTTACGATGGGCCTCGGCAAAACCATCCTCATGGCCACCTGCATCTTCTATGAATTCCTGTTTGCAAAGAAATATCCGAGGGACAGCCGTTTTTGCCATAATGCCCTCGTATTTGCGCCGGATAAAACCGTCCTTGAGTCACTCCGCGAAATCATGACCTTTGACAAAACGAAAGTGGTGCCACCGGAATATGCCCGTGTGCTTGATTCCAATATCAAGTTCCATTTTCTTGATGAAACGGGGACAATTCTGCATACAATTGATGATTCTGACTTTAATATCATCATCTCAAATACGCAAAAAATCATTTTAAAGAAAAAGCGCAGGAAAGAGGCCCCCGGTCAAATGCTCTTCACTGACTCCGGCTCTCTATTATCCGCAGTCTATGGTGGCAACGCTGATGACGAGGACGACGCATGGGACGATGCCACGCTGATGGATAACCAGCGTTTCAAAAAACTCTGCCGCCTTCCGCAACTCGGCGTTTATGTCGATGAGGCGCACCACCTCTTTGGTGCCGATTTGGAGAAACAGATCCGTTCCGGCAGGGCAAACAAGACAAGCCTCCGAGATACCATCAATCTGCTCGCTGCGAACACATCCATCGTTGCCTGCTACAACTACACAGGAACGCCGTATGTCAAGAACCAGATTCTTCCGGAAGTGGTTTACGCGTACGGCCTACGTGAATCCATCTGGAATGGATTCCTGAAAGATGCCGACCCCCTGGGATTTGAAAACGTTCGGAACCATGAATTCCTCACGGCCGTGGTTACCACGTTCTGGAAACGTTATGGTGGCAAGACCTACGAGGGGCTGAATCCAAAACTTGCCATCTATGCGGCAAATGTGGAAGAAGCTGCCACGGAGATCAAGCCTGCTCTTGAGAAAAACCTTTCCAAACTCGGTATCCCGATATCGAAGATTCTCCTAAATGTCGGCGATACGAAATACACGAATAACGATGATATCCGGGATTTCAATAATCTCGATACACCCGGAACGGAAGGCAACGAAAAACAGTTCATCATCCTTGTCGAAAAAGGAAAGGAAGGCTGGAACTGCCGGTCTCTTTTTGGCGTGGCACTTTTCCGAAGCCCAAAGTCAAAGATATTTGTTCTCCAGGCTACAATGCGCTGTCTCCGCGCTATTACGGACGAGCGTCTGACAGCTACGGTATTCCTTTCCAAAGAGAATTACGATATCCTTGACGATGAGCTCCACAAGAATTTCAATATGGAGATCAAGGACATCAAAAATCCGTCAAACACAGACCGCCGCAAATACCAGGTGCGTGTTCTGCCACCCCCCAGGGCAATAACACTCAAGCGTGTATGGCACGAGTATACGCTCCGCGAAAAGGAATATTCTGCGCCGGTGAATTTCAAGCTAGTGGATGCCGACCTCTCCAGGTATACAAGTACCATGTACGAACATGACAGCCTTGCCCGAGACACCGCGGTGAAGGAAAAAAACATTGACCATTTGCAGGAAAATATGAAATACAGCGAATTTTCCCTCGTTGGGGAAGTGGCTCGTTATCTGAATATCTCCTGCATCCTTACGGCAAGAATCCTGCGGGAGTCAACGGACGGCCTGAGCGTGATTTTAGATGCGGTCAACCGTTACAATGCGGTCTTAGATGACTACATCATCCCAACCGTATTCCATGCGCTCTTCGACATTATCTCCGAACTGAAGACCGAGGACAGAGAACTGGTTCTTCTTCGCGAGCCGAAGGATGCCGGATATTACGAGTTCTCAGCAAAAGAAAACCTTGTTTTGACAAATCGCTATCCCGGATTTACTCCGGAGCAGATCAAAAAGAGCTTTCATGCAGACACCTACTGCTTCGACTCCATCCCGGAGAAAGAATGTTTTATGCAGTATATCACCAGCGACAAGGTCAAAGAGATTTATTTCACCGGAATGTTCACATCGAATCAAGGTGATCTCTCCGTGCACTATTACGATCCCGAATCAGGCAGAATCCGTCAGTATTATCCTGACTTTCTCGCAAAGATGACAGATGGCTCTTATCGGCTAATCGAAGTCAAGGGAGACAACAAAATTGATGACACCGTGGTAAAAGCAAAACAGGCTGCCGCCGAGGAGATGGCCGTTGCCAGCGGGATACATTATCTTATGTATGCCGGCTCCCGAATTGTTAATTCTCATATTTTGGATGATGAGCCAGTGACATAATCATAATTGGGATTTAATGACCAATACAACCGGAACATTTCCGATGCTCCTCTGGGTACAGAGGAGCTGGCCCATCTGGAGATCGTGGCTACCATCGTCCATCAGTTGACCCGCAATCTCTCCATGGAGGAGATCGAAAAGAGCGGCTTTGCCCCCTACTATGTGGATCACACCGTGGGCGTATGGCCCCAGGCGGCCTCCGGTTTTCCGTTCACGGCGGCTCAATTCCAGGTGACCGGCGATCCCATCACCGACCTGACGGAGGATCTGGCCGCAGAGCAGAAAGCCCGCACCACCTATGATAATATCCTGCGCCTGACCACAGATCCGGATGTGGTGGATCCCATCCGTTTCCTGCGAGCCCGGGAGGTCGTGCACTTCCAACGGTTCGGCGAAGCCCTGCGCACCGTCCAGGATCAGCTGGATTCCCGGAACTTCTACGCCTTCAATCCTTCCTTTGATATGCCTACCACCTGCAACACACAGAATTAAAGATACAGGGACAGGAACCGAAGCAGATCTGCACTCATATGGCAGAACTGCTCCAGTTCTTTTTAATCATTTTCGCCCGACCAGGCTTTGATCTGCTGTCTTTCATACCTGGTGTCTTGTCCTGCCCATTATACCAGTGAATGTGGGAAAACCTGCGCTTCGCGCGAAACTATATTTTACATCTCCCCACATGTTTAAACTGATTCTTTCTCAGCTTTACCCGACGGGCCTTTCCATATCGTGTGCATTCTGCATAATACGCTTTATACGTGACATTATAATACCGAGAATACTTTCTGGCCTCCGCAAACAGCGGATCAAACACCCTGTCTACTGTTTCTACCCAGGCATGTTCAGAATCATGACAGATATAGACATCCTCATAGCCGCATTCATGAAAAAGAAATGCCAGCGCCGCAGATTCCGAGACACAGTCGCCGCCTGCATCCACAAATATATCATTGGCAAAAGTCATTTCCCAGCCTTTCTTCTTTTTCGCTTTATCAAACTCCCGGGGAAGCCTGTAGGGAAAACGAAACATCCATTTAAAGCATTTTTTTCTTTTCACAGCCCTGCTGTCTGTGGATTTTGTAATTTTATTTACCAGCTTATGGGCCGTGATCATCGTCTCAATTTTGCGTTTATTATAGGATGATTTTACGGCTGTACCGTCCTTTTTTATTTCAATACCGTCAACCGTTTCACCTTCAACCTTTATCCCGCTTTTCCTGTTAAAGTAATAATACTTTCCTTTAATTTTCTGCCAGCCCTTCTGTCTGACTCCCTTCTTATAATAATATTGGGCTTCCTTTTTCACTCCACTGCCGGTACTTTCCGCAGCCTGTATCGGCAGCGGCAGACAAAAACACAACAAAACCGCCAACAGAAATACACGCCATACCCTTTTCCCCATGTACAGATTCTTTTCACACATTATTACCTGTCTTCCTTTTCTTCCCTTCTGATACACCTTGATCCGAACAAAAAAATACCGACATTTCAAACGTCTTCCGAGATCCGGTGCAATCTGATACTTTTCATTGTAGCACGGACGTCCGGAACAGACAATAAAAATCCCCATGCACCTATCATGAAACAATGTCAGTAACTTAAGCCCGAA
>DPJQ01000055.1:0-22730 GCA_003542935.1 Lachnospiraceae bacterium
TTCCGAGCAGCGCATCAACAAAAATCTTGATGTCAGGATTGCTGCTTCCGAAAGCATGCTTCTCAGAGAACTGGATCGCGTACATAGTAAACTTCAGGAGAAAATCGAAGACGTTCAGAAGAACATGGATGAGCTGAACCAGTACTATCGCATCACTCGATTGGAAAACGACTGTACGCAGATCGTTCTACAAAAAATAGAACAGATTGATAAGCGGCTGGAAGCCCTGGAAAAAAGATCAGCTTAACAGTAAAGAGGCGGGAATGCTCCCGCCCCTTTCTTTTCTCTACTTTCTTCCGTAGACCCCCATAAACACAGCCAATTCCACCAGGATCCGACCTCCGGGAAAACGCCGCAATACCTCTCGGGGGATCCCCGCAAAACGCAAATATAATACACCATAGGTTGCTATGGCGCCAAGAATGGCCGCCCCCAGGCACAGTGCATTGGAATCTATAAGAGTGGCCAGCCCATAATACAGGATATAAGCCACCACACCCATCACCGCCGATGCGATCACAGGGACCAAAAATATTTTCCGCACTCGCATCCGGTAGCGCAAAAGCCCGGCCACAGCCCGGCCGTTGAGCACACACATACTCAAGGAGTAGGCAATCGTTGCAATCAGCACACTATATATATGAAGGGGAGTGAACTTCGCCAGCACTGCCAGCACCACCACATTGATTACCAGGGAGACCGCCGCATGTTCCACCGGAACGGCCGGTTTCCCGATACCCTGCAGCACCCCATTGGTGATCGTAGACAGAGAATAGAAAACCACCGACACCGCCCCGGCGATCAGAAGATAGCCCGCCGTGTCCCCTGTATTCGGAAACAGCAGGTGCATGATCGGGAAAGCCAGCACGGCCATGCCCACCGCTGCAGGAATGCACAGAAACATGGTCATCTGGATCGCCTCGTCCATCTTATGCCGGGTCTCCCGATAATCCCGCATGGCAAAGCTGGCCGAGATCGATGGCAGCACCGCCGTGGAAACCGCGTTCGCCAGAGCGATCGGAATATTGATCATCACCATATACTGTCCCGTAAACACACCATAGGCGCTGGTCACGGCGTCCTCCTCCCAGCCCTCGCTCAGCATGATCGGCGCAAAGATCGACTGATCCATATAGGAACTCAGGTTGTAAATACAGGTACTGAAAATCACCGGTGTCACCATCAGAAGGATCGTGCGAAAAATCTCCGGATAAGAATCCTCCACCCCGGTATGATCATTGCGGATACGTTTTTGTATATTCTTTTGATTGGCGGTAAAGGACATCAGCATCAGCACGATACCGGCCAACACACCGGCCCCCGTTCCCAGGGTTCCGCCCGCCGCGCCATAGATGGCCACCTCCGTGTCATTGACAGCCAGGTTCTCCACCAGCAGCCAGGCCGCCACTACGCTGACCACCGCATTCACAAGCTGTTCCAGGATCTGGGACAGTGAGGTGGGCACCATAGTGTTGTGGGCCTGAAAATATCCACGCAATACGCCCAGAATCGCAGAGAAAAATATGGTAGGCGCCAGCATCCTGAGGGCCAGCACCGCATTATCACCACCCGCCGGAAGCAGAAAGCTCCCGCCGAACCAGGCCGCCAGCGCCGCCAGACCGCCAACCACGCAAGCATAAATCAGAGCGCCGCGAAACAACTTATTGGCATTGCGATACTGCCGTTTTGCGATCCGCTCCGACATCAGCTTGGATACCGCCATGGGAATGCTGTAGGAAGATACCAGAAGCAGGATACTGTACACCGTGTAGGCATAACCATAATAGCCGTTTCCCAGTTCGCCGATGATTGCATACAACGGGCTTCTGTACAACATACCGATGATGCGCACGATCAGCCCCGCAGCCATCAGAATAGAGGCCTGTTTCACGAAACTGTCTCTGTTTTTCTTACCCATAAACCCTTCCCCTACACATTTTCTATCTGCCAGTCGATCGGCGTGAGTCCATGCTCCTCCAGATACTGGTTGGTTTTACTAAAGGGCCTGCTCCCGAAAAAACCTTTGTAAGCCGAGAGCGGGCTGGGATGGGGGGCTTCCAGGATCAGATGCCTCGAGCCATCCAGATACATTTTTTTCGTCTGGGCCGGCCGTCCCCACAGAATAAAGACCATGGGACGCTCCTGAGCCGCAAGGATCTTAATCGCCGCGTCGGTAAACTGTTCCCAGCCGATTCCTCTGTGGGAATTGGCCTGATGGGCCCGCACAGTTAGAACCGTATTCAACAGCATCACACCCTGCCGGGCCCATTTTTCCAGATATCCGTTATTGGGTATATAACAGCCCAGGTCATCCTCCAGTTCCTTATAGATATTTACCAGCGAAGGCGGGATATCCACCTCCGGCTTCACGGAAAAACAGAGGCCATGGGCCTGCCCTTCACCGTGGTAGGGATCCTGCCCCAGGATCACTACCTTCACCTGATCCAGGGGGGTAAAATGAAACGCGTTAAAGATATCGTCAGGATCCGGAAACACTCGTCTGGTATTATACTCCTCCCCTATCTTCTGAAATAATTCCCGGTAATAGGGCTTCTTAAATTCCCCGTTTAAAGCTTTCGCCCATTCTCCGCTGATCGGTGGCATATCTTTTCTCCTTTGTATATTTTTGATTGCACAGCTGTAATCCCGCCGAAAGTTTCCCACAATGCGGCACTTCTGAATCATACTTTTACGATCTCAGCAGTAAATGCTTAGACCTGTGCTGAACAGTTACTTATACTATACTATTTCTGTTCCCCGGACAAGAGAACTGTTTTTTACAGACGCATATAAACATCTGCACCTGCATTTGATCATGTTTTACATGGCATTTCCTACAGACGTACGGAAACGCCTCTGCCCTCCAGATACTGTTTCACTTCTCTGATCTCCAGTTCCTTATAATGAAACAGAGAAGCCGCCAGAGCCGCATCGGCCTCGCCGGCTGTCAATGCCTCATAAAAATGTTCCTTCGTGCCCGCACCGCCGGAGGCGATCACCGGGATCTTCACCGCATCAGCCACCGTCCGGGTGAGTCCGATATCATAGCCCTCCTTGGTACCGTCACAATCCATGCTGGTGAGCAAGATCTCACCTGCCCCCAGACTCTCCACCTGTACGGCCCACTCCACCGCGTCGATACCCATATCCACCCGACCGCCGTTTTTGTAAATATTCCAGCCGCTCCCGTCTGTCCGGCGTTTTGCATCGATGGCCACCACCACGCACTGGCTGCCGAATTTCATAGCCGCATCGTGTATAAGCCCCGGATTAGCGATCGCTGCAGAATTCACCGAAATCTTGTCGGCGCCCTCCCGCAGCAACGTGCGGAAATCCTCCACCGTGCGGATACCGCCGCCCACGGTAAAGGGGATAAACACCTGGGATGCCACCGCCCGCACCATATCCACCACCGTATTCCGATTGTCCGAAGAGGCCGTGATGTCAAGAAATATCACCTCATCCGCTCCGGCCTGATCGTAGGCCCTGGCGATTTCCACCGGATCCCCGGCATCCCGAAGATTGACAAAATTGACACCTTTTACCACCCGTCCGGCATTTACATCCAGACAGGGTATAATTCTCTTTGTAAACATTATTCCCTCCCCCTGTCCGTCGATGCAAAATTCTTCAAAATCCGAAGCCCCGTCCGGGAGCTTTTCTCCGGGTGAAACTGGCAGGCAAACACGGATCCCTGCTCCACGGAGGCATGGATCGGAACACCGTAGGATGTCACGGCTTTCACAATGGACGGATCCGCCGCCCGCAGATAATAGGAATGGACAAAATACACATAGGCATCCTCGGGAATGTCCCGAAACAGATGCCCATGATTCTGCAGATGCAGGGAATTCCAGCCCATGTGAGGGATTTTTAAGCCCTCACCGTGGGGAATCTTTAAGATCTCGCCCCGCAGTATGCCGAGTCCCTCCACACCGGGGCTCTCCTCACTTTTTTCAAATAAGAGCTGCAGGCCGAGACAGATGCCGAGAAAAGGAATCTCCCTCCGCACCGCCTCATGGATCACCTCCACCAGACCGAACCTGTGAAGATTCTCCATGGCATCGCCAAAGGCTCCCACGCCCGGCAGAATAATCTTATCCGCGGACAAAATCTCCTCCCCGTCCCGTGTAAGCACCGCTTTCTCGCCCAGATGCATCAGGGCCTTCTCCACGCTGCGGATATTCCCCGCGTCATAATCAATAATGGCAATCATCGGCCAAACCTCCGTGTTCTGGCCTCCGCCAGTTTTTGATAACAGCCTTTTTCTTTGCTGTCACATACTTTTAACAGTATAGCACACTCATCCTCCAAAAAAAACAAAAGATTGCAATTCCCCTGCGGAAATTGTAACAGTTCAGCCTCCGGCAGAACTGTTACTGAATCCAGCCCATTGGAAGTTCGCCTGCGGCGAAGGGCTGGATTGACAAAAGGCGCCCGCATAAGCAGACGCCTTTGGACATTATTTTATACGTTTTATCAGCAGGTGGCCCCGCCTTTCAGATGAAGGCTGGCATCCAGGATCTCCTGCTTGCGCTCCAGCAGCTCATTGGAGAGCAGCAGCTCCTCCACGCGGTCAAATCCCAGACGGTCGATGGTGGACGCGAAACGCTCCCCGGTCTTACCCTGCTCGCGGAACAGAAGAATCGCCTTCTCGATAATATCCAGCACTTCCTCCTCGCTGGTAAAGATTCTGCTCATGGCCTGGCCGATCTTGACTTCCTTGCCCCAGCGGCCGCCCAGGCAGATCTTATAACCATACTTGCCGTCGGTGATCGCGTCAAAACGGCACTTGCCGATACAGCGGCCGCAGTGGTTACACTTATCGCTGATCTCCAGCACGCCGTCCTCCACCTTGCAGGCTTTGATGGGACAGGCGGCTACCACCGAACATTTCTTACATCCGTTGCACTCGTCCTCGTCAAACACCGGAATCCGCTGGCCGATGATGCCCAGGTCATTGAGGTTCGGCTTCACACAATTATTGGGACATCCGCCCACGGCGATCTTAAATTTGTGGGGAAGCAGCACATCGTGATACCCCACATAGAACCTCTCGTGGATCTTCTCCGAGAGGCCGTAAGAATCCAGCAGCCCATACTGGCAGGTCGTACCCTTGCAGGCCACCACCGGACGCACCCGGGAACCTGTGCCGCCTGTGGTCATGCCGTGCTGAGAGAGAAATTCTCTCAATTCATCAATTTTGTCAAAAGGAACTCCCTGCAGCTCCACCGTCAGGCGGGTGGTAAATACGATATTACCGTCGCCGAACTTCTTCGCCGCCTCGGCAGCAGCCGTCAACTGCTCCGAGGTCATCTTGCCGTTGACCGTGATGATCCGGCAGTTAAAATTATCCGTTCCCTTGTTGCTGAGAAAACCGAGGCCTTTAACCCTCTTCTCCTCCTCCGGACTGATCGTCAATGTCGCCATAATATAGTATCCTCCTTCTTTTTTCACAGTTCTTTTAGTTCCCCTATTCTTCATCCTCCTCAAAAGAAGTAAAGAACGTACCGCCCTCCAGCACTTTCGTGTTGGTATAGCCGTAGAATTTCAGGCGGTTCTGCAACAGATAAGCCCTCTTGCCCTTGGTGCAGACCAGCAGGAGCTTCGCATCCGACGGATATTCCGGCAAAGGCCCTTCCACGGCAGTCAGATCGATATGCTGAGCCCCGGGGATCGTCGCCGCGGGAGCCGCATCCAGGATTGTGTAGCCCTCGGCCGCCCCGGCCGCATACTCGGCGGGCGTGATGGAATCCAGCGCCCCGTCCATCTTGTTCAGCAGCACATTGGCCGTCTGGGCGATCGGGTGAATCGCTGTGGAGAAAGGCGGCGCATAGGAAAAGTCCATGGCAGACAGCTGATCCACGGTCATCCCCAGGGAAATCCCCGTGACCGCAATATCCATCACCTTGTCCACCGCGCCCTTGCCCAGCACCTGAGCGCCGAGAATTTTCCTCGTACTCTTATCTGCAACCAGCTTGATAATAAAGGAAGACGCGCCCGGGTAGTAGTGGGCCTTGTCATCCACAACCGTCAGCACCGTCACCACATCATAGCCCGCATCCTTTGCCTGGGATTCGCCGAGGCCCGTGCGGCCGATGCAGATCCCGGGAAGCTTGGCCACGCCGGTGCCGAGGACACCGGGATGGCCCACCTCATGGCCGGCCAGATTCATGGCCGCCGCACGCCCCGCGATATTGGCCGTGGAGCCCATCGGGGACCACTGGGGCTTTCCGGTCACACGGTTCTTCACCATGGCGCAGTCACCCACCGCGTAGATATCCGGATCGTTGGTACGCATATGTTCATCCACCAGCACAGTACCCTTGAACATCTCAATACCGGTGTTCTCCAGATATCCCGTGTTTGGACGGATACCCATAGCCAGGATACAGGCGTCCGCTTTCATGGCTCTCTTGCTCGTCTTCACCTTTTCCACATGGCCCTCGCCGATGATCTCCTCCAGTGCTACGCCCGCCGCCACGTTGATGCCGTTATCCAGCATCACATTCTCCGCGTAGGCCGCCAGTTCCTCATCGAGAAATCCCGGCAGGATCGTCTTCGCGAAATCAATAACCGACACTTTCACACCCTTGAGCGCCAGGTTCTCCGCCACCTCAAGACCGATGAAGCCGCCGCCAACCACCACGGCCCTGCGGATTTTGCCTTCTTCCACTGCACTTCGCAGAGATATGGCATCCTCCGGCGTGCGCATCACATACACGCCCTCCAGATCCGTACCTTTGCAGGGAGGCACAAAAGGCGACGCGCCGGAAGCGATCACCAGCTTGTCATAGCTATGTACGCTCTCTTCGCCGCTCTCCGTCTGCACTGCCTTCACCGTCTTGCTTTCCCGGTCTACGGCGACCACCTCCATACCGGTCTGCACCGCCACCCCTGTCAGGCGTGAAAAACTCTCGGGCGTATTGACAATCAGAGCACTTTTGTCCTTGATCACACCGCCCACATAATAAGGAAGACCGCATCCCGCATAAGAAATATCCTTCCCTTTGGTAAGGATTGTAACCTCCGCGCTCCGGTCTTCCCTCTTTAGCTTGGCCGCCGTCTTTGTACCGGCCGCCACGCCGCCAATCACCAATACTTTCACAGCTTTTCTCCTTTATCTGGTTTATTTTTAATCAGTATAGCACTTGAGAATGCATAATGAAAATGGTATTATTTTATTATTGATATAGGCATTACTTATAATATAACCAGGAGATCTCCCATGACTATACGACATTTAAAGATATTCCTCACCGTAGCCGAATCCGGCAGCATGAGTGCCGCCGCCAAGAAACTCTACATCACCCAGCCGTCGGTGAGCCAGGCCATAAGAGAACTGGAGGAACACTACCAGATCCGCCTGTTTGAACGGCTGAACCATAAACTGTACATAACGGATGAAGGCCGCCGTCTACTGAGCGAGGCCCGCCCTATCATCCAGAATTTCGATATGCTGGAGACCAACATGGCCCGTATGCGGGGCTATCATCGCCTGCGCATCGGCGTATCCATGACCGTGGGTACCTGTGTGCTGCCCCGCCTGCGCCAGGATCTGTCCGCCTCCCTGTCTGACCGGAGCCTGTATTTCTATTCCGGCAACACCCACACCATCGAAGACAAACTGCTGCGTTCCGAGCTGGATTTCGGCATCGTGGAGGGGATCATCCATGCCCCGGATCTGGTCAGTATACCGATCATCGACGATTTTCTGGTGCTGTGCTGCAGCAACGACCACCCACTGGCCTCCCGGCCCGTTCTCTATCCCCGGGATCTGGCAGATGTGGATTTTGCCATCCGGGAAGAGGGCAGCGGCACCCGCGCTTTGTTTGAAAACTATCTGAAATCCCGGCATATTGACATGCGCATCTCCCTGGAGGCCACCTCACCGGAGACCATCCGGGCCATGGTCAAAACCTCCCGGATGATGACCGTGATGTCGGTGCGCCTCCTCGAAGAAGATATCCGAAGCGGGGCCATCCATGTCTTTAAGAGCACCGGCCACAGCTGGAACCGCACCTTCAAGCTGGTTCATCATAAAAACAAAGAACTGGGACAGGATTTCACCCGCATCCGTGAAGCCCTGTCCCGCTATAAAACACCCGATTTTCTCGATCAAATCTCCACCGCCGTATTTGAAGAGTAGGCAGTGGGCCCTGCAGGATCCAGCGTAAACCAGAACTCCACGCCGTTGGAATAGTTTTCCACCCCACACTCCTGTTTCAGAGACTCCATGATCGCCTTGACAATGGACAGGCCGATGCCGCTGCCGCCGTACTCCCGGGTACGCGCCTTATCCACCTTGAAAAATTTTATCCAGACTTTATCCATGTCTTCCTCCGGGATCTGTGCGCCTGTATTAAATACGGAAGTGCGCACCCGGCCGTTTTCCGTCCGGCACCGGATATCCAGGATCCGTTCCCCATCTATATGGTTCAGGGCATTGGATACATAATTGGTGATGACCTCCTCCACCTTGAATTCGTCGCCCCACACATAGAGCGGCTCTTCCTGGTGCAGCCGCACCTGTGCGTCCTTTTGCTCGATCATGATCCGGGCCGACTGCAGCACTCCCCGCAAGAGAGCCGTCAGGTCAAAACATTCCAAAGCCACCTGCTCGTTGCCGAATTCCAGCTGGTTTAGAGTCAGAAGCTTCTTCACCATCGTATTCATCTTAGAAGCCTCGTCTATAATCACCTCGCAGTAGAAATCCCGGCTCTCCGGATCATCATTGATATTATCCTGCAGCCCTTCCGCATATCCCTGAATCAATGCAATAGGCGTCTTCAATTCATGGGACACATTGGAGAGGAAATCTTTCCGCATCTCATCGATCTGCTCCTTTTTCTCAATGTCCTTCTGCAGCTCCAGGTTGGCCGATTTGAGTTCCGAGATCGTCCGCTCCAGCTCCTCCGACATCCTGTTGAAATTCCGCCCCAGCACGCCGACCTCATCTCTGCCGCCGCTGACATATTTCGTATTGAAATCCAGCTCAGCCATCTTCTGGGAAATCGCCGTCAGCTCCGTGATCGGCCTGGTGATCCTCTTAGTAAACAGCCACACCACGATTCCCGCCACCAGTGCCATGATCAGGCCAATTCTTGCAAAAAATCCATTAGCAAGCTCCACACTGTCCCGGATACTGGCCATAGGGGAACGAATCAAAAAAGACCTTCCGTCTGTCAACGAACCCCATATCTCAATATATTTTTCCGATGTGAATATATCCTTGTTTTTCTGAATCTTGTACTTATCTGTCTGATCCAGGATCTCCGGCCTCGTGTCATCAATACCTGTCGCATAACCGAAAAGGCGGCTGGCCAGAAGCTCCCCCTGGCCCGACCTGCCGTTGCAGTAAAAATTGCCGTCCCCGTCGGTCACCACAAAAATCAGATTATTCACCGAGCAGTAGGAAAACAGGGCCTCTGAGGAATCCGGATCCTTCAGATCCCTTACCGCGTCCAGAAGCCGCATGCCCGTCTCCAGTGTCTTTGTCTTGTTCCGCACATAAAACGACTCCATGAACAGAAAATTCATCAGCACCACGGAGAACAGGCTCAGCAATATGAAAAAGATCGTGTACAATGCCAGCGTGACACGGATAGAGTACTTGAATTGTATATCTTTATTCTTCAGCTTCAAATTTGTATCCCATCCCCCAGATCGTCCGTATCAGTTCCCCCTTGCTGCCCAGCTTGTTCCGAAGTTTTTTCACATGGGTGTCAATGGTCCTGGCATCACCGAAATAGTCATAATTCCACACGTGGTTCAGTATCTTTTCTCTGGATAGCGCGATTCCCTGATTTTCGATGAAATAGGTCAGAAGCTCAAACTCTTTGAAACTCAGTTCCAGGGTCCGCCCGTCTATCGTGACCTCGTGGGCCGATTTATTGATCACGATTCCTCCGGCAGAGAGCACCTGCTCCGTATCCGTCTGGCCTGTCCGTCTGAGGATGGCACCCACCCGGGCCACCAGAATCTTGGGGCTGAAAGGCTTGGAGATATATTCATCCACCCCCAGTTCAAAGCCCAGGAGCTCATCTCTCTCGTCGCTTTTTGCCGTCAGCATGATGATCGGCACCTTGCTCTCCGCCCGGATCTCCCGACAGACCTCCCAACCGTCCATCCGCGGCATCATCACATCCAGGATCAGCAGGGCGATATCCTTATTGTGATAAAATACATCCATGGCCTCCTCGCCGTCCCCTGCCTCCAGCACTTCATAATCCTGCTTCACCAGAAAATCACGGACAAGTTTCCTCATACGGCTCTCGTCATCCACCACCAATATTTTTAACTTGCTCATAGCTGCCTGCCTCCAAAATAACCTTCTTTTCCACCACTATAACAGTAAACTATGACCCTTTTGTGAACGGATCACAAAACTTCGCCTGTCAACCCATACAATTTTTACAGGGATCATAGCCTTCCTTGAACAGTTCTTCCAGAACCGCATGTACGTCCCGGCGATTCTTCTTTTTCATCTTCCCGACACTCTCACAGTCCGGCAAATGAATCTTCTTTGTATTCGTGTTCAGCACATAATCCTGCCTTGAAGATTCCGGGGCGGCAGTTTCTTCGGGGGCAGAATTTTCTTCCGCAGCGGCCCCGTTTTCTCCCGCAAAATCGTATTCGCTCTCCCAGTTCAGCGTTTTCCCGTCACTATAACAGAATATATTCCCCAACTCATCCGTGCGGTAAAGCTGTATCTGCCGGGCCGCCAGAATTTCTTTTGTTTCCTCGTGGGGATGACCGTAATCATTGTCCCGTCCACAGCTTACCACCGCATAAGACGGTTCCACCGCCCGGAGAAACGGCTCACTGGTAGAGCTGGAGCTCCCGTGATGGCTCACATGATAGACATCCGCCCCCAGTTCGACCCCCGCCGCCAGCATATCCTCCTCAGCCTCTTCCTCCGCATCACCGCAAAACAGGAACCCCAGTTCCCCATATGTAAACCGCAGGCAGACCGACCAGTTGTTGGCTTCATCCTCGCCGTACTGCTCCACAGGGCCAATGACCGTAAAGCTGCCGCCGCCGAGCGTATAGATATCTCCCACCGCCGGATGAATTACCTGGATATTCCGCCCGGAGATACTGGCCGCCAGCTGCTCATAAGCCTTTGTATCCCTCTCGAGCTCCGGCATTAGCAGCGATGTTACCGGAAATTTGTAGGCAATCACGTCCGCACCGCCAATATGGTCCGCGTCCGGGTGAGTACAGACAAAATATTTAAGTTCTCTGACCCCAAGTTTCTCCATCTCGTTTTGGACATTGGTACCCGACGACTCATCACCTGCGTCGATCAGCATGGCCTCCCCCTCACAGAGAATCAGCGTCGCATCTCCCTGACCCACATCGATAAATTCCACGGTCAGACCGCTCTCCCGACCCGCACCGGAGATCGCTTCCCCCCGCACATCACTGCCATCCCCCGGCACTTCCGAAACCACAGAGACTGCCTCACCTTGCACGGTGCCGGCCGCAGGCTCACTGTAAACACTCCCTGCCGCCGTATCCGTGTCAACGGTACTCTGCGGTTCCTGTACTCCGCCGCAGCCGACCAGCACCAACAGCCAGAAAAACAAAAGGGCCGACTGCATATATACTGTCCGCCCCTGCATCCTTTTCTTACTTATCCATGTTTTCATGCGTTACCTCTCTTCTCATGAACCTCCCGACAATGCCCCTAAAAGTTTATCTAATCCCTGGCTCACTGACTGACGCATCTCCGCACTTCCCAGTTTCTCACGGATCTGATCAAAAAATTCCGTCATCTTCTCCAGGGATGGCATATGAGAGGTAAGCCCTTTAAACATACCCATGGAGGATATAATAAACTCGGCAACACACAGAAGAACCACGATAACCACAATGATCAGTCCGATATTCAGAGCCTTCCGGAGTCCTGAGCTGATCTCATCATAATCCTCTTCCCCGTACGCTTCGTATTCCTCATCCCGTATCTGTTTTTTCCCTGACTGCTTCTTCCCGGACTTTTTCTTTTTTGACTTCCTGGATTTCTTGCCGGCAGATACTTCGGACGCTTTGCCCTTTACTTTTTCCCTGAACTGCCTCATCTTTTTCCGTCTTTCTATCTCAGCGCCTTTTTTAATAGTATCCACCTGCTCCTTGGAAAAAATAACCGTTTTACCCTGCATGGCCTCATTCGAAGATGATTTCTGAATAGAACTGTCGGGATTTTTCATGCACAGCATCAGATCCCTCATCAGCTCTTCCATATTCTGATACCGGTCATCCATACGCTTGCTCATACATTTGCCTATGATCTGGTTGAACCGCTCCGGAATTTCCGGAAAAATCTCTCTGGGCAGCGTCAGCCTGCCATCCATATGCTGCATGGCCACCTCCACCACCGAATGGCCGGAATAGGGCAGCGTTCCCGTACACATCTCATACATGGTCACTCCAAGAGAATAAATATCCGTCCTCTGATCGGAGTAACCGCCCCGTACCTGCTCCGGTGAGCTGTAGGATACCGAACCGCACACATCCACAGTCATAGTCTCCCCGGACTGCACCCGGGCAATACCAAAATCCGAAATTTTGACGTTGCCTTCCAGAGTCAAAATCAGATTCTCCGGCTTGATATCCCGGTGCACGATCCCTGCCCTGTGGGCGGCAGCCAGGCCGTCCGCGGCCTGCAGTGCAATACTCAAGCATTCATTATTTCGCAGCCTGCCCCGCTTTTTAATATACTGTTTCAATGTCAGGCCCTCCACCAATTCCATGACAATGAACCAGTATCCCTGGTCATGATCCACATCATACACATTTACAATATGATCATGGGTCAGACCGGCCGCCGCCTGGGCCTCCCGATGAAATTTACGCAGATAAGCCTCGTCATGCTGCAGCTCATCTTTGAGCACCTTCATTGCAGCCGGCCGATGCAGGACATGATCCATGATCTTGTATACCCTGGCCATGCCTCCGGTACCTATATCGTCCAATATCTCATATCTCTGTTTTAATATCATGCCGGATGACAGCATATATACACTCCCCCAAACATACAGAAAGCCCTCCACTACACAGGATGTCCCTTCGATGTGGCGGCTTTTCCGCATACTAAAATATCAAACGCCCCGCCGCAGACGGCGGGATATCAGCCAAAGCTCTCTCGCATCATACTGATAAATCACTCATGATAACAAACACGCACAATATGAGAATGATGCTCACCGGTAATCCAGTCCACATCATCCGTCAGCCAGCTCATAATATTCAGCATGTTTTTTTCCCATTTAATGCTGCTTTCCCGTTCTTCCTCCGTCATGGCATGCTCCATACTGGTATCAATCTCGTCATAACCAAAAACGTAACCGCCCGCACTCCATATAGAAAAATTGCTGTCCGGACCCGCAGTGACCTCACCGTTTCTTGCCTCCACAAGGGCATCATGGCGGCGTTTGTACTCTTCCTCCGATCCCGGAACCAGCTTTGTGACAAACACACGGTGCCGGATCATCTCTTTATTCTCCCTCACCCAGCCGAAATCATGATACATCAGCCGCATCGGTTTATACGGTTCCGAAATCCACTCATAAGCCACACCCAGGAATTTGTCCCAATTGCGCAGCTTTTCCATCTCTTCCTCGTCAATCACATTATCAGACAGACTCTCACAATAACCGAACAGTATATCTTCCACATTCCAGATGCTGAAATTCGATATACCGCTCATGTCCAGCACCTCTGTGAGCTCTGTCCAGATCTTTCCCAGACGCGCCCGGTATTCTCCCAACATTCCTTCTTTGACCTTCATGGCAAACGCATGTCTTTTCATATATCCATACCTCCTCAACCGCTCCCACTCCCAAGGCTGCAACTTTCCAAGCAACTGACATTGGGTGCACAAAAAGCAATCTTCCGTTTGTTTATCTGTTATCATCCTTGACATACCTGCACGTTTCCTGGTATTATACCACGGGTACAGGGGGATATTCAACACGAAAATTGTCCCTGAAAAACGCCAGTTCCGTCTGAATCATAAAAAAATATTTAAAAACGACAAGAAAATATCAGATTTGACGCAGAAATTCCTTTTTAGAAAACAATACCTGTGATATAATAGGGGGCAAGGAGGTTATTATGTTTGATTACACTATTTTACAGAACAATCTGCACTACCTGAGAATTGAAAGCCGTTGCAGCCAGGCAGAGCTTTCCAAAAAACTGGGACTGTCCCGTCATACATATCTAAATTACGAGACAGGTATACGAATCCCGACGCTTGAAGCCATGAGGCGTATTTCGGCTCATTACGACATCGGTATCGATGATCTGCTGAATAAACCCATGGCAGAAAAACAGATCGTATGATCTATATCTTTTCTATCACCTAGTGTAGACAAATCGGATAAATTCTCACCATGTAACTGTTTGGAGCCTGGAAATGCCCTGGCCAGTCAGATAGCTTAACCCGCCTTCTGCTTTGAGGGCAAATCTCCAAGATCTCTATATGGTTCTGAACAGTTACTGAGAGTTATCCCTATCTGTTCATAACCATACACGTTTATATTATCACATTATTTCACGTCTGGCAACACCAAAATTCAATATTTTGAAACTTTTTTGCCGCGTCTCCTTTCTTCTCTGAATTATCCATCTGCCATCAATCCCCTGTCCAAGGCATCGTTCCATTCTTCCTGCCGCTCTTCATACATTTTATTCAACCAGCGATGGATCTGATCCAGTCCCTCCTCACTATAGGGAAATTCCTCATATGTTTTCTTCTCTTCAGCGGTATGTTCATAATTAAAAGGCTCCGGAAAAACACAGGCCTCGAACCGGGCATCCTCCTTACTGTCTCCTATCGGCCGTATCAGAAAACGCATTCCCTTGAAACTTCCTGTATACCGTTTTGTGACGGAAAGCCTGTCCCGCAGGTTATATGACTGCATATGGCCCACTTCTACTCGTTCTATCATGTTTCTCCTTTCTCCGCACACTGCTGCCGCAAAATATTCCGTCCTAAAACCTGCATGCGCCGCTTTGCCGCATCACCAGGCATCAAAGTCGGAACTGGCGCATTGGGCATCCCTGAATGCATGCCGCCTGCGGCGGCGGACTTTTACAGTAATTATTATAGAATAAATCCGTAACTGCGCAGGCCGGCCAAACCGTTACATGAATTTACCTGTATAACCTGAAAATAAATCTACAATAATAAGACAGAAATTACAATAGCTATAAAGGTATTGAATCACATCAATACACATATACTGTCAGGAAATGAGGTATGATAAATGAGTGAAACGATCAAAGTTCTGTGTAAATATTATGTCCTGTTTGCTGTCTTTGGATGGATTTACTATTGTATTGAAATTCTGTTCCGTGGATATTCCCATTGGTCTATGTTCCTGCTGGCGGGATTTTGCTGCGTACTGATCGGTATGCTCAACGAATTCACCGACAGAGAGACCAGTATCTGGCTGCAGATGCTCTGGTCCGCCCTGCTGGTCACTCTGTTTGAATTCCTTTTCGGCGTCATATTTAATCTTGGGCTGAAATGGCATATATGGGATTATTCGGACACACCCTTCAATATCCTGGGCCAGGTGTGCCTGCCCTTTACCTTGATCTGGTATTTTCTGTCCCTTCCTGCCATTTTACTGGATGACCTGATGAGGGAGAAATTTTTTGGCGAGGAAGGACACCGATATAACTGGAGACTGCAAAAAAAGCACATGTAAACCCCAATTCTTTAAAAGGAAAGCTGTTACAATAAATCAGATAAAGCAGGAGGCACTATACCTATGATATAAGTTCTCAGCACAATTTCCCGTACAGTTCTTTCGGCACACTGGCCTTCACCCGCACACCGTCAGCCAGATACTCCTCCTCAAAAAGCCGTCCATTTTTACGTATGATCTGCAGAAGGGAACCCTCGGTATAGGGAAACACTCTCTCCAGGAGCATATAGTCCTCGTTGACCATCCGGCCGATGGACTCCCGGAATTCCTCCAGCCCCTGCCCCGTCAGCGCAGAAATGTACAGGCAACGCCAGGCTTTCAGATCACGGACATGCTCCGGCTCCTCTATGCGGTCACATTTATTGAACAGGGTCAGTACTTTCTTCTCATTGGCTCCCAGACTTCGCAACGTATCATAGACCACCTGCATCTGCATATCCAGCATGGGATTGGATATATCCGCCACATGGATGATGTAATCGGCATAGCAGGCTTCCTCCAGAGTACTGCGAAAAGCCTCAATCAGATGATGGGGCAGTTTGTATATAAATCCCACCGTATCCGTCAGTAATACCTGCTGTTTTCCCGGCAGCTCCAGTACCCGCGTAGTCGGATCCAGGGTGGCAAAGAGCTTGTCCTCCTCCAGCACGTTGGCGCCGGTCAGGCGATTCAGCAGCGTAGATTTTCCCGCATTGGTGTACCCCACGATAGCCGCCGTAGGCATATGGTTCTCCTTCCGCTGGCTGCGCAGCAGATCCCTGTGCCGCTTCACTTCCTCCAGCTCCCCTTTTAAATGAGAGATACGGCTCTTGATCAGACGGCGGTCCGTCTCCAGCTTCTTCTCACCGGGCCCACGGGTACCGATACCGCCGCCCAGCCTGGACAGGGAATTTCGCATCCCCACCAGGCGGGCGGCCCGATAACGGAGCTGGGCCAGCTCTACCTGCAGCTTCCCCTCGCTGCTGGTGGCTCTTCCCGCAAATATATCAAGAATCACCAGCGTCCGGTCCATCACCTTGCACTCCAGCATCTGTTCCAGATTGTTTAGCTGAGCCGGAGACAACTCGTCGTCGCAGACGATGCCGGTGGCATCCAGCGCCCACACCATCTGACGGATCTCCTCCACCTTTCCGCTGCCCACGTAAGTAGCCGGATGGATCCCTTCAGCCTGCTGCATCACCCGGCCCACGGTCTCGGCCCCTGCCGTCTTTACCAGCTCCGCCAGTTCATCCAGAGAATCCGCCATGGCAATCGGCTGCCGCCCAAACGTCACCTGCACCCCCACCAGAATGACCCGTTCCGCCAGACTCTCCGTACTCCATATCTCCGCCATAACGACCTCCTTTTCTATCGTCGAAAAAAGGGTGAGCCGCTCACCCTTTATCTGCTCTGTAAAAACTGATATTCCCTCTTGGCCTCCTCGTCTGTCGGATATTCCTTGAGATACTCTTCCATCAGATTTTTCGCCATCTCAAAATCGTTCTTATTCTCATAGATCACGATTCGATTGAACATCAGGCTCTGCCGCTCCTCATCTTTAGCAAAGGCAAGCCCTTTTTCCGTGTTGGACAGGGCTGCGTCATAATCACCGTCGGACATATCACATAACACCAGACCATTATAAGCCGACGCCGAATCCATATGACGGCTCAAATAATCCTGGTACAGGCTTCTGGCGCTGGCCGTATCCTCCATGGCCAGGTATACCTTTCCCAACAGCAGCCGGGAGCGGTCGTCATCCGCGTTCACCGCCTCAATGAGCAGCTTCTGTGCCTGGTCATAGTATCCCAAATAATAGGAAAACCATCCCTGATAATAGTAATCCTCCGTATCCTTCGGCTGGGTCTGCAGCGCTTTTTCCAGAAAAGCCTCGCCGGCACTGTTCTGATCATACTCTACACAATCCCGGTAGATATCCATATACAGAGAATACCGCCCGTCCAGGGAAACTGCTTTTTCAAAATCCCCGGTAGCCTTATCCGCGTCCCCCTGCTCCAGATATATGTGACCCCGGCGATAATAGGCATCCGCCGTATGACTGTACTCTAAAAGCTGGGTGTAGGCTTCCAGAGCCCTGTTCAGTTCACCGTAGGCATCCGAAGCCGCTCCCAGATAATACAGCACGTCAATGGTAAAAGCATCATTCTCGCTCTCCATAGTCTCCAGGCTGCGGGAAAGCATGGTCATAGCCGTGGCATAATCCTGGGTCTTATAGTAAGCAATACCCAATCCCCGGTAACTCTCCGCTTTTCGGTCTCCCCGGTCGGTCATTTTCTTAAAATACGAGATCGCTGTATCATAATCCTCCGCCTCCATGGCCGCCATACCCCGGTCATAATCATCCTCACCCTTTTGGGCACAGCCTGAAAGCAAAAGGCACATTACCGCCATATAAACCAGAATCTTTATTCGTCTCATTCTATACTCCCGTTGCTCTTTGACCAGTCCATTTTCTGTCCGGTTCCGACATTTTAAATGGATTTTGCACCGTAACTGTGAAGGTACTGAACAGTTACATTATTTTCTAAATCTCCACAGCCATCACTGTACCAGGCCTTCCCGCTCCAGCACCGCAATCACCTGGTTTACGCATTTTTCACAGATTGCATCCTCGGTGGCCTCCACCATGACACGGATCACCGGTTCTGTGCCGCTCTCCCGCACCAGGATACGGCCGTCCTCACCCAGATAATCCGCCACCTTTTTTATCTCTGCCTGCACGGCCTCATTTTCCTGGGCCGCTTTCTTATCCGCCACGCGGACATTTTTCAGCAGCTGAGGATAGATGCGTACTTCAGATGCCGCCGTAGCCAGCGTCGTTTTCTTCCGGGTCATGACTTCCATGATCATCAGGGATGTCAGGATACCGTCCCCGGTGGTGGCGTGTTTGCTGAAAATGATGTGGCCGGACTGCTCGCCGCCCAGGCTATGGCCGTTTGCCACCATATTTTCATAAACATATTTGTCTCCCACTGCCGTCTTCTCATAGCGGATCCCCTCCCTGTCGCAGGCTTTATAGAGGCCGATATTGGACATGACCGTAGTGACGATGGTATCGTTATTTAACAAGCCTTTTTCTTTCATGTATTTTCCGCAGATATAAAGAATGCCGTCGCCGTCCACCACCTGGCCGTTTTCATCCACAGCAATACAGCGGTCGGTATCGCCGTCATAGGCAAAGCCGATATCCAGGCCGTTCTCCTTCACATACTGCTGCAATGTCCCGATATGGGTGGAGCCGCAGTCCTTATTGATATTCGTGCCGTCGGGGGTATTGTGGATCACATAGGTCTTAGCCCCCAGGGCGTCAAACACACTCTTGGCGATGGACGAGGCGCTGCCGTTGGAGCAGTCCAGGGCCACCTTCCAGTTTTTGTAGGAACGGGTGGGCAGGGAGATCAGATAGCCTATATAGCGGTTGCGCCCCGCCACAAAATCCACCGTCCGCCCGATGTTTTCTTTGCGGGCGAAAGGAATATCCGGCCCTTCCCCGTCAATGTACGCCTCTATCCGGGCCTCCACACCGGCGTCCATTTTCTGGCCGCTGCCGCTGATCAGCTTGATCCCGTTATCATAGAAAGGATTATGACTGGCGGAAATCATGATCCCGCAGTCAAACTCGTCAGTGCGCACCACATAGGACACGCTGGGCGTCGTCGTCACATGGAGCAGGAAAGCATCCGCCCCGGAGGCCGTCAGCCCCGCCACCAGAGAATACTCGAACATATAGCTGCTCCTTCTCGTATCCTTGCCGATGACGATCTGCGCCCTGTGCTCCCTGCCGAAATACCATCCCAGAAAACGGCCCACTTTGTACGCATGTTCCACCGTAAGATCCACGTTGGCTTCCCCGCGGAAACCGTCTGTGCCAAAATATTTACCCATAAACTTATTCCTCCTGTCCTGGGACACGTAACTGCGGCCGCAATACATCCTCTGCGTGACCACGTCAAAAACGCGCCCTATAGGCTATAATATGATGATAAAAATACACTGTCAGCTATAAATAACCGTAATTCCTACCTATTATAATCGGGCAAACCGGATTCGTCAACGAAATTCAGCGATTACGCATAGGCATATCTGATCGGCCTCCGGCAGAACTGTAACAATGTATTTTTCTTCAAGCATCCCCAAAATCGATTGCGGCTCAAAAAAAACTGTGATACAGTATTGCCTGAGCGTTATTCGAAAGAAAATGCATCAGAAATTTTATTTTTATCCACACCATGTGCAGACCCGACAGAGGGCGGCAACATGAGTAAATATCTATCCGCCATGCGGATCTTCTGATGTTTCTAAGGGGACATTTTGGGGTCGCTGTACTTTCCGTGTGATCCATATACCGTTCCCCTATCGTTTGCGTTCGCTTTTTATCCCCAAATAATCTAACGAAAAATGCCCGAAAAGCAGGGGACGCTTTGCGCCGTTTTATCGGGCGAGAAGGAGAAAAAGTATGACAACTAACACGAAAACAATGACGGTTCCGCTGTCCAATACCCGCTATATGGTGGAGCTGGCCCTGATGGTGGCCATCATTCTGTTGATGTCCTTCACCCCCCTGGGCTATGTCCGCACCCCCGGCCTGTCCATCACGCTGCTGACCATTCCCGTGGCGGTGGGCGCGATCATCCTCGGGCCCAAAGGCGGCGCGGTGTGCGGCGCGGCTTTCGGACTGACCAGTTTTTCCCAGAGCTTTACCACCGCTTTCGGCACCATGATGCTCTCCATCAGCCCGGTGGCAACATTTGTCACTACCGTCGTGACCCGGACTCTTGAGGGACTGCTCTGTGGTCTGATCTTTTCGGCCCTGCATAAAAATATGAAAACCCGCAGATTCTCTTACTATATCGCCAGCCTGGCCTGCCCTGTATTAAATACAGTGCTTTTCATGAGTTCCCTGGTGCTCTTTTTCTACAATACAGAGTATGTACAGAATATGGCGGCAGCCCTGGGCGCGGCCAATCCCTTCGTATTTGTAGTTGCTTTTGTGGGCCTGCAGGGCGCCGTTGAAGCTGTGGTATGTTTCCTGGCGGCCAGCGTCATATCCCGAACCCTGGCGGTGGCCCTGCGCAGATCCTGATGATAGAAAACCCGACAGTGTTTTGCATACTGTGTCACATGGAAAAGCTGCTGCCGGCGGCTTTTCCGCATATGATTCGATCAGAAAGGAGACTTCCATGCCTGAGATCATGACAGAAATTACCGCTGACCAAATAAAAAACCTGCAGATCGGCCACGCCGCCCTGGACGAGGCAAAAACCGGCGTCACCGTACTGTATTTCCCGGAGGGGGCAAAAGTGGGCTGTGACATCAGCGGCGGCGGGCCCGCATCCCGGGAGACCCCGTTGGCCATGCCTCTCACCGCGGACAACCCCGTCAACGCCATTGTGCTCTCCGGCGGCTCCGCCTACGGGTTGGCCGCCTCCGACGGTGTGATGCACTGCCTGGAGGCCCACGGCATCGGCTATGATACCGGCGCTGCCCTGGTTCCCCTGGTATGCCAGTCCTGCATCTACGACCTGGGCTACGGCAGCGCCACTGTACGTCCCGACGCCGCCCTGGGGGAGGCCGCCTGTGAACGGGCCCTCGCGGGCACTGACGGCCGCTCCGGCAATATCGGAGGAGGCATCGGCGCCACTGTGGGCAAGCTTTTCGGCATGGGCAGGGCCACGAAAGCGGGTCTCGGCTTTTACGCCATACAGGCAGGGCCGCTGCAGATGGCCGCCCTGGTCATCGTAAATGCCCTGGGGGATATCTACGATCCCGCCACAGGCAAAAAAATAGCCGGACTGACAGACGAAAGCCGCACCGGCTTTGCCGACACCCGACTGGAATTTGCCAGATTAACGGCCATGCCAAACAGTTTCACCGGCAACACCACCATCGGTGCCGTCGTCACCAACGCCGGTCTCTCTAAAGCCGAGATGGGAAAAGTGGCTTCCATGGCCCGCAGCGCCTACGGCCGCTGCATTAATCCGGTGGGGACTCTGGCTGACGGCGACACCATCTATGCTGCCGGCGTGGGCAATATCCCCGCGGATATCAACCTGGTGGGCACCCTGGCCGCCGAAGTGATGACTGCGGCCATCCAAAAAGCCGTGCTCTCCTCCCGGATTCCGGACAGCGAATATCTGCAATATATATCATCAGGAGCAGTAAATTGATAAAAAATGCCAAAAACCCGCGGCATACACCAGGGGAGCGCCCACACATAGCGGCGCTCCCTTTTATCGTTACATTATACAGCTTCTTTTGCCGTTTCCTCATCCCCTGAACCGATTCAGACAGGCATACAGTTCCTGGATCCTCGGCCGGGCCAGCCCGCAGGGCACATAGGAGCCGCTGACGGCCTCCCATCCTTTGTTATCCAGGGCTTTCATCATCTGCTCCACAGCCTGGCGGACGGTCTTTCGGCCGTCGATCACCTGCTCCAGACCGTAACGCAGCAGATAGGCCAGTGCATCGGTCTGTTCATGGTCGGTGAGCTGTTCCAGATAGCGCACGTTAACAGTCTCCCTGTCCAGGGAGAAAGATTCCAGGCCGGAAGCTTTCACTTTCATATGCTCATGGCGGTTTTCCCGTCCCCGCTGCCTGGCATCCCGGCGCTCTGACCGGCGATAGGCCGGATAAACCCGTTTAAAATCGGGTACTGCAAAGCCGGGGGCCTGTACCCTGGGAGCCGTATGGGTCTTGCACAGTTCTTTCACCCGGGCCGTGATATCCACCGGGCGGTAACAGTCCATCATCAGCACCACATCGGCGATATGGAAAAAGGCCCCGGAACTTCCCGCCACCAGGATGGTGGAGATGCCCGCCTGCTTATAGAGATCCCCCGCCCGCTCCAGAAACGGAGTAATAGGCTCCTTCTCCCGCAGGATCACCTGCTGCATAAATTCATCCCGCACCATAAAATTCGTGGCGGAAGTATCCTCGTCGATCAGGAACAGGCCTGTCCCGGCCTCCATCCCCTCAATCACGGCCGCCGCCTGGGAAGTGCTGCCGCTG
>DPJQ01000055.1:23059-38264 GCA_003542935.1 Lachnospiraceae bacterium
GCCGCCTGGGAAGTGCTGCCGCTGGCATCCTCGGTGCTGAATACCTTCGTATCTTTCCCGTTGGGCAGATCGTTGATAAACAGGGAGATATCCACATCCCGCACGCTGCGGCCGTCCTCGGCCCTGAGCTTCACTGCCGTATCATCGGTCAGCACAAACTCCCGACCGTCTCCGGCGATATGGTTGTACACGCCGGACTGGATGGCCTCCAGAAGGGTAGACTTTCCATGATAACCGCCGCCCACGATCAATGTGATCCCCCGGGCCACGGCCATACCGGTGATCTCCCCTTTGTGGGGCAGCGTAAACGTGCGCTCCAGCGTTTTCGGGGAGGTAAAGGGTACGCTGCCCGCCATGGGCAGATCCGATATGCCGCTCTTTCTGGGCAGTACTGCGCCGTTTGCCACAAAGGCCACCAGCCCCTCTTTGGCCAAAATCCCCCGGAGTGCCTCCTGATCCTCGGCCAGATGGACGGTCTCCTCCACCTTCTTTTTATCCTGTCTCGCGTACAGAAGACCGAATTCCACACAACGGGGCAGGAAATCAAAGAGGATTTTCTCCATATCCCCGGCATTTACCGACCGGCCAAAGGCCGGAAATCCCACATGGAAACGGACGATCAACTTTGTCTCCGTGATCTCGCAGGCGCTGCGTTCCAGGATCTCCTGGCCGCAGCGGCTGATGGACATGAGGCCGCTCTTCCCCGAACCCTTAGCCTTGAAATTATAGCGTTCAAACTGCTCCGCCAGCCTCCTGGTCAGGTAATCCTGCAGAGCTATGCGGGAACAGTCCTCTTTATAATACACAGCAGGAAATCCGTCCACTTTATGGGCCAGCTCTACATGGAGGCTGGAGGGCGATGCGAAAGGATCTCCCTGGACATGGTCGATACTCAGTACATATCTGTCAAATTGCCACTGCCCGGCCAGAGATTTGTAAGCCGGATAGCTCCTGTGGTCAATAGAACGCAGCATCGTGCGCAACTCATTGGATGATTTCATATTTTTCTCCTTTTATCCGGCCGGACACCGATGAAATGCCCGATCCGTTGTCTTCTCCGAAAAAGTCACACTGAATTATACACTTATGAAATAAAAATATCCACCATAAAATGGCTTTTTCACTACTGTTACACCGCATCTTCCGGACAGCACAGACTCCCGGCGGAGCTACCCGCCGGGAGTCTACAGATATCGTCTTTACCTTGCTACGGCCTGAATGACACCGCAGCCGATCTTCTCACCGGAATCACCGGCGGGCTGCGTGGTAAAATCATCCCGCAGCCTGTGGATAATCACAGATCTTCCTACAATCTCATTAATCGTCAGGCGGTCATCAAAAAAAGCATTCCAGGCATAACCCCGGTCTGCCAGCAGGGGAGGCAGATCTCCCACGTGCATGGGATGCGGCCTGCCAAAGGGATTATAATGCGTTCCCGTTTCCGCAAAGGGCGGCGTACAATCCCCCACCTCGTGAATATGCATACCAAAAAAACCAGTATCTTTCTCATTCTGTGCCACGGGAAGCCCGGATACTTCAGCAGATACCAGCAGGCCGCCGTAAGAAGTCTCATAAAATTTCACAATTCCCCCAAGTTCGGGATAATCCGCATTCCCGGCCAGAAACGCAGTGGCCGCCGGCAGATGGCTCTCCAGAACCAGGGCAAAATAGTCGGACAGATTCATAGACGATTATCCAATTCTCGTTTTACTTATAGTCTATGCGAAAAAGCTCAAAAAGACCCTCCGGATCTTTTTATCGCATGCCCGGCAAACGAATTTGCAGTCTAACCAATCTTCTTCAAGCCCTTTCCGTCCGTCTTCATCTTATACACATCCGTTCCTTGATAATCCCCCTGCCATCTGCCTCCGAAGGTGCGTTTGTCAAACCGCAGGACCACATATTTTCCCGCCTGACTGGCTTTGCTGACAGAATAGGTACAATTGTCCTTCACTTTGAAGCTTGCCACCTTTTTCCCTTTGGCGCTGCTGCCGTTCAGGCTGAAACGGTAAACCGTAACCGTCTTTTTCTTTGTCTCGGCATAATATACATATTTTCCCGCCGACGTAAAGAAACCGTTGCCGGCCGCAGAAGATATCTTTCCGTTGGAAAACTTATATTTCTTTGCCCCGGAATTATCGGAATAGTACAGATAACCGCCGTTCTCGTATAGCAGACAGTCAAAGTTTACACTGATAAAAGAATTCTCACTTCCGATATTTTTGGCGATCGTCGTCTCCCCCTCACCGGTCAGACTGATCTTTTTCAGATTTCCGTTGAAAAAGTATCCGGTGCCGCCAAAATAGCCGGAAGCATAATACAGTGTATTATTTTTCACGACGAAATCCTCTACTCTAGGGCGGTTCTCGTATGCACTTGCCCTGGTCTCCTTCGTCAATACCTGCCAGGTCACGTTCGACATGTCCACGTACACCACATGGGTACTGGCCGCATTCGCCTCACAGTTCAGGATCAGAACCTTTCCGCTCGTGCCCGCCGATGTAATCTCACCGCTGGGCGTCAGCGTGAACAAAAATTTCTTTTCTTTTTTATCCGTTGTGATCGCATAGACATTTCCCTTGCCGTCCAGATAGAAAATCCGGTTTCCATAAGCTCCCAGAAGAGTTCCCGACACAACCGCTTTGGCACTGTTTTTATTCAGCGGAGTGGCATATACTTTGCCTTTTCTCCCAAAATACAGTTTATTCCCCAAAATATACAGCTGTCTGGGATAGACATCCGTGGTTCCCAGCTTTTTCTTTCCTTTATTATCTGTACCGATCCTGTAAATGTTGTTGTTCCCGTCCAAATAATAAATATACTTCCCATATTGTAATGTATCGGTTCCATTGTTGATTACCTTTGCTGCCTGCACCGGTACGGCAAGGCACAGAGCCGCCAGTGCCAGCGCCCAAAACAGTAAGAATCTTATCCCTTTTTTCTTCAACGCTTCGTTTCCTCCTCTTTCTTTTATGACCATTGATAACTCTGTATTTTTTTGCTGTCCTTTGTCACATTGAGCCGGATGGTTTTACCGTTTTTTCTGAAGTCCCACGCTTCTCCCCATTCATAGGACCCCGCTTTTTTCTTCTTAAATCCTTTCTTTAAAAGCTTTTTTTCGGCCGAGGACATATCCTCCTCCAGCCTTACACCGTACAGCGTCACATTTTTCCGGTCATAGTTCTGGACAAACATCAGTTTTTTCGTTTTTCTGTTTACCCGCACAAAAAAGCCGTAGGGATCTTTTTTGTTGCTGACATACAGATCGTCTGTAGTACTTCCGGCCGGGTCGTCTGTCTTTTGCTTCATCTTACCCACCGCTTTTTTCAGTTTGTCAAAATTCTTATTTAGATACTTAGACAGTTCGATGGTCTTTTTCACCGTCACCTTGCATTTCAGGGTTTTCTTCTCTACTTTAACCTTGATCGTGCAGGTTCCCGCCTTTTTTGCCTTGATCCTGCCAGCCTCGCTGACTGTAGCCACCGATTGTTTGTCACTCTTGAAAGACGGTTTCTCCTCTGTTCCTTTCACTTTGAGCGTCGCACTGTCTCCGACATACAGCGTCATTTGGGATTTGTCCAGCGAAGGCGCGGCTTTCACATCCCCTGCCGATGCCAGACATACACCCAGGGCCAGCAGAAGACAGAACATCATCATTCTGCCGGCTTTGTACATGCTTTTTGTCATTCTCTCTACCTCCTGTATTTTCTGCGGACAGACCTCCTGCCAGCTATACCCATTATACCCCACATCCTTTTGTGCCACAATCCCATATTATCTACAGCCGTAAAAAATTTTTCTGCAGAAAAAAGGGATGGACACAATCATCCATCCCGCGCATATTCACACTTGCCGAAAGATCAGCAGCTTACTGAAAACATAATTTAGTACCAGCACCAACGCACTCACGGCCACCTTTGCCGCAACACCCTCTATTCCGAACACGGTCTGATTCAGTCCGCAGCTCACCAAAAGAGGAACGCCTGCGATCTCAATGATCCCTGTAGCCAGACGGGCCGCCACAAATTTCCCCAGCTCGGGCAGTACCACCGCCCCTTTCCAGCACCGGCTATGAAACACCCACATTTTATTCGTGACAAAAGCAAAGGACACAGCGCAGATCCAGGAAAGGATGTTGGCGGCAAAAACCACCATCGAAAACTCCATATCCAGTATCCGAAACGCAGACGGATACTGCTTCAGCAGAAAGGCAAACAGGCTATAACTCATCCAGCTGACCGTCGTGGTCATCGCACCCCAAAAAATATAGGCAATAGCCTCCCTGTATTTTTCCAACAACTGTCTCATGTATTTTTATTCTGCCGGTGTAACCGAGGTGATGTGGGGATTGGGCCCCTCGTACCAGTACATAAAACCTTCCAGATCAATCTTATCACCGATCTTCAGCTCCTTGACTGCCGCATACACATCCGTAGTATTATCGCACAGATAAGACTCCACCGTGAAGGTAAAAGTATCGCCGCTTTCATTGGAAACGTTGAAGTACAGATCGTCACCGTCCTGGCCGGAGCCGTCCCAGTTGTAGAGGAAAGCCACATCCTGTCCCTCATCATCTTTACCGGCAGCTTCCACTGTCAGTCCCTTGAAAGATACGAACTGATTCTGAAAATCATTCAATTCATCCTTGCCGAGATATTCTGTAACATCCTTTGCCTCCGCAATAAAATTGCCGTCTATAATTTCAAAGACAGCATCCGTAATCTCAATCTCACCGGACCACTCGGACTTATAGCCGTTCACCCTGATCTTCGTCCCGGGAGTCAATTTTTCATAATCCTCCTGGGAGCAGGCCATATTATAGAGGAAATAAGCGCCATTCTCATCCTGGGAGTATACCGTGGCCTTGTCCTCCCACCAGGACTGCTTGGCCTGTACATAGGTCTCCACAGTCACCTGGCTGTCCAGATCTGCGGCCATATACTCCTCATAAGTCATAACATCCTGCGCCGAAGCCGCTTCGGCATCACTGCCCTCCGTATTTCCGGCAACAGAGCCCTCCGCCGTACTTCCCGCAGCAGAGCTTTCTTCCGCCGCACTTCCGGCCTCAGAGCTTCCCTCCACTGCGCTTCCGGAAGCAGTACTTCCCGCAACAGAACTTCCTTCCTTTGAGCCGCAGCCTATGCAGGCCGCCCCAAGAGCAAGGATCAACAATACCGATATGTTCCTTTTCATTTTTCATGTCCTCCTGTATTTGTAACTGTTCCATATTTTCACAGTTACCTGAATTTTTCAACTTATTACTTTATCACATATTCTCTCCGGGGTCAAATTTCTAACTTCATAACACAGACTTTCGGATGATACCCAGACCCAGAGGATAAGGGCCTGTATGTACGCCGATCGTCGCGCCAATCTGATAGATCGGAAGCTCCTGCAAACCGTATTTTGCCTGTAATTCCCTCAAAACCATATCGCGGTAGACCACCGCCTCCTCATAGTCATAGCCGAACCCTACCGCCACGCTGAAACGGTCGATGGGCTCGTCCTGGCCGTCTAAATAATCTTTGATCAGGCCGATGGTCTTTTCCATGGATTTCCTGCGGCTCCTGGCGATCCCTGAGGGGAATATCTCCCCCTGTTTCAGCGTAATCAAAGGCCGGATCTTTAAGATACTTCCCGCGATCCCCGCCACCTTTCCGATCCTGCCGCCATGCTGCAGGTACTCCATATCTCCCACGGTGAAAAAGATACGCCCGGTGGATTTGATCTCTTCCAGTCTGGCCACCGTCTCCTCATACCCCGCACCGCTCTCCTTGAAGCGGACGGCTTCCAGCACGTACTGTCCCTGGAGCACCGTGTTGACCGTGGCATCGATCACCGTGATCTGCGCATCAGGATAATCCTCAAGGATCATATTCTTTGCATTCAGGGCAGACTGCATGGAGCCGCTGAATTTTGTCGTAATACAGATGCAGATCAGAGGCGTCCCCTGCCGCACCACAGGCAGAAACGCATCCACATAATCCTGACTGGAGGGCATGGAAGATTTGGGATACACCCCGGGCTCCTCCACCATCCTCCTGTAAAATTCGTGTACCTCGATCTCCTCGATTTCTTTCTGGTAGTGTTCACCGTCGAAGGAGACATAAAAGGGTACCACCGTAATTCCTTTTTCCTTTGCCAGCTGAGGCGGCAGGTCACAGGAACCGTCACTGAATATATGGAATGCTTCACTCATAATCGTACTCATCCACCTTTCCACTGTGCCTCTTACCTGCACAGATAAAATCGTAGTAAAACTACCTTACTACTTTTGGAAACATTTATCAATAGTCTTTTCTAGTTTTCATCGTTTTGTATACTACATACGCAATCATCAGAAACCATGTGATGGTCAGTGCCAGAAGCAGAGCAGAAGCCGTCCGGGGAAGCGGGCCCAGGTCGGCTTTCCCGGAGGAAAGACTGTCCTGCCCGCCGATCTGATCCAGGCGGTACAGGGACATGACATCACTGTAAAGTTTCTCCATATATGCCTCGTCGATACCTTCTCCCCTCCTTGAAGATTTTACCGTATCCTCCACAAGCTGCCCGGCGGCATCCCGAAGGGATGCGGAACCGTTGAACACCGGTGTGACAAAAGTGTGATCCACGTTGTCCAGCAGCAGCCGCGCTGCCTGGATCTTGATATCATAGTGGGTGGTATTGTCCTCGCCGCCTCTGGCCAGATAGTCCTGGTATTCCGGCGACCGCTGCGCCGTCAGGGTCACAGGCACATAGCCCTCCGTCTCCGAGTAGGCGATCTGTACCTTGCTGCTCAGCAGATACTGGACAAACAGCCAGGAGGCCAGCACCTCCTGGGAGTCTTCCTTATTGAAAATGCAGACTGACGGCCCCTGAGAGATCATCCGTGGATCATCGGCGTCAAACTGGGGAACGGGACGGACCGCAGTCTCAAACTGCACGATCTTGTCCTCGCTGATGTCCGTCAGGGGCGCATCCGTCCCCATCCAGGTAGCTCCGGCCGTGGAATCCACCGCAAACAGGCACTGGCCCGCGTTCAGGAAATTGGCGGGGTAGCCGGATATCTTGAAAGTGGAAAAGGCCCTGCTTGTTGCATGCCCTGCCACAGTATACAAAATCTCCCTGGTGGTATCGTTAAATAGCAGCATCTCCCCACGCTCCGTGGAATACCCGGCATCCTTTTGCTTCAGCATCTGGATCATCATATTGTCGGTGGATTTATAGATGAACGGGATCAGCACCTTCTGGCCGTTGACCTTGAAATTCCCTTCCCCATCCTGAACCATGGCCGCCTCGGAGACCTCCCAGATAAAATCCCAGGTCAGCACATCCGGCACGGTGTAACCCAGCTTTTCCACATAGGTCTTGTTGATGTAGCAGGCTTCTGTGGACCGCATGTAGGGCACCGCATAATAATGTCCTCCAAAAGAGCATTCCTCCAGAAACTGCGGGATGATCCCGTCGGCCCCCGGAGCTTCAAAGCGCACTTCACTCCCCCCGAGGCCGTATTTCTCATCGGCAAAGAGTCCCTCAAGGGGGACGACCCGGTTGTCCCCCGTCACATAGGTGGCAATGTGGTCGGGATAAGTGATGCATACGTTGGGGGTGGTGTCCGTGGCAATATTTGTAATTACATCATTATATATTTTTCCGTAGTCCGTATACAGCCGCAGATTTACAGTAATATTCGGATACAACTCTTCAAAATCAGCAATGGCCTGTTCATAGATAGCCGTCTGGGTCTTGTTGGTATCATTTTTCGCCCAGAAGGTAATCTCATATTTCCGGGAATCGTCAAACTGCCCCGGTATGGCAAAAGCCTGGGGCTCCTCTTTCCTGCCATGGCATCCGGTGAGCAGGCCCAGGCTGCATACTGCAAACACCGCCGACAGACGGCGCCAAATAGAACTTCCGCGTTTTTTTCTCATCCTTTGGTACCTCCTCTGACCACGCCCTCCATGATCTTTCTGCGAAACAGCAGAAACAGAAGGAGCAGCGGAAGAGAGATCACCGTCACAGCCGCCATCATGGCAGGAATATTCTCACGGCCAAAGCCGTTTTCCCGGATCTCCTGAATCCCGTTGGATACCAGGTAATACGCCTCATCGTCGGTGATCAGCCGGGGCCACACATAGGAATTCCAGCACTCGATCACTTTCAGAATCGTGACTGTGACGAGGGTGGGCTTCGAGATCGGCAGCATCACTTTCCAGAGATATTTCAGTTCTGACGTACCGTCCACCTTGGCCGCGTAATACAGACTGTCCGGTATCTGCTCAAAATTTTCCTTGAGCAGATAGATGTAAAATACCGACGTAACCGACGGCAGGATCAGCCCAGCAAAGGTATTGCGCAGTTCCAAATTCGTGACAGTCACAAAATTAGTGATGATCACCAGCTCATTGGGGATCATCATCAGTGCGAGAAACAGCACAAAGACGAGATTTTTTCCCTTGAAATCCAGTCGCGCAAAAGCAAAAGCCGCCAGAGTGATCACTACCAGCATAATCGCCGTGGTGACGACGGCAAATATCAGCGTGTTGAGCAGATAACTTCCCAGCGGTACCGCCGTGAAAGCGTCCACATAGTTCTGCAGCGTCGGAGATAACGTGAAAAACTGAGGGATATATTCCGAATTGTAGGCGCTGTAGCTTTTCACCGAAGTCAGAAGCATCCAGTAAAAAGGAAACAGCACAATTACGGCCCACAGCGTCAAAAGCGCATAAGTAACGATATGTTTTCCCTTTCCATGGGTTTTAGTTTCCCTCCCGAGCTTATCATAATCCATGTTCTTTTCCATAACGGTTTCCTTCTATATAATATCAGTAATGTATTTTTTGTTGCTTTTCATACCCAATGTCAGTAATCTATTTTTCTCCTGCCGATCAGCAGATTGATACAGGTGATCGTCAGCACAATGACAAACAGCAGAATGGCCGCTGCCGACGCATAGGACGGATACCCGCCGCTGTCGCCATACAACATATCATAAATATAGCCGACCATAGTATTCATCCCCGCCGCGTTCAGATTAGTGCCAAAAAGGGCCACCACATCGCTGTAAGCTTTAAACGCACCGATAAAGCCCGTGATCACCAGGTAAAAAATCATCGGCGAGATCATGGGCAGAGTGATCCGCGTGAAAATACGAAATGAGGACGTACCGTCCACCCGGGCGGCATTATAATACTCCTGGTTCACAGAGGCCAGCGCACTGGTCAGGATCAGGATTTTAAAGGGCATAACCACCCAGACCGTATACACACACAGCACAAACATCTTGGCCCAGTAGGGTCCTTCCATAAAATCCACGGAGTTGCCGCCAAACCAGTGAATCAGCAGATTGACCATTCCGTCCGAGTAAGCCGTTTTCTTAAACAAAATCATAAACACCAGGCCGATGGCCAGCGTATTGGTCACATAGGGCAGAAAAAATACGGACTGAAACAGGCCCTTCAAAGGCCTGATCGAATTCAGCCCCAGGGAAATCAGCAGCGCGATTCCCGTGGACAGCGGCACCGTGATCACCACCAGGATAAACGTATTCTTTACGGCCTGCAGAAAATACGGGTCATGGAGCACATAAGAATAGTTGTAGGAACCAATGCCAAAATAGGTCTGGGCAGCGGAATTATACCCCTCCTCAAAGGAATAGATCCACACATCAATCAGCGGATATACCAGGAACACACCCAGAAAAAGGATCGCCGGCAGCAGGTACAGCCAGCCCTTCCAACCGTTATCGTGAAAAAATCTCTTTCTCATGGCCTGCTCCCCTCAAAATAGAGCCGTTTCTCCGTCTCCCGGTCAAAGAGAAATACCTTTCCGGATTTCAGTTCAAACCGGACAGTCTGCACTTTTTCATCCACCGGCTCATCGCCTCCGATGATAGCGCGGACAACCGGATTCAGAGAAACCTCGTTGGCCAAAACCAGACTGGTATCCCGCCCCATGACCTCGACACCTTTCAGGTCGCACGTCAAAGAGCCATCCTTGCAGGGCACAAAGCCCTCCGGACGCACACCCACATAGACCTCCCCGTCGGGCACTCCGGCCACACCGAGGACGGCATCCGCCCCGATATACAGCCGGCTCCCCTGGACATGCCCCACAAAAACATTGATGGGCGGCGTCCCCAGAAATCTCGCCACAAACAGATTGACCGGATCGTCATAGACCTCCTGGGGCTTTCCGGTCTGCTGGACGTTCCCCTCCTTCATGACCACGATCTGGTCGGAGATGCTCATGGCCTCCTCCTGGTCGTGGGTCACAAAGATCGTCGTGATCCCCGTCTCCCTCTGGATCCTCCGGATCTCCTCCCTGGTCTGGAGCCGCAGCCTGGCGTCCAGATTGGACAAAGGCTCGTCCAGAAGAAGCACCTTCGGCATCTTTACCAGTGCGCGGGCAATGGCCACCCGCTGCTGCTGCCCGCCCGAAAGCTCACCGGGCCTGCGGTCCATCAGGTCCTCGATCTGGACAAGCCTTGAAGCCTCCTCTGCTTTCTCCAGCATCCGGGCCTTCGGCAGTTTATCCTTTCCCTTGAAATTCTGCAGTGGGAACAAAATATTCTGTTCCACCGTCAGATGGGGATACAAAGCATAATTCTGAAACACCAGCCCGATCCCCCTCTTCTCCGGCGGCAGATCCGTCACATCTTCCTCCCCGAAAAAAATCCGCCCGCTGGTAGGCTTCTGTAAACCACTGATCAGATGCAGCGTCGTACTCTTCCCGCACCCCGAAGGCCCCAGCAAGCCGATCAACTTCCCGTCCGGGATCTCATAAGAAAAATCCCCCACTGCCGTAACTGCTTTCTTCGCCCTCCGCCCCCTGCCTGGGAACACTTTCGTCAAGTTCTGCAATACAACCTTCATGCGCTTTTAATCTCCATGTCTTTTTCTGAACTTTTCTCCTGTTTCGCCTATTATACTGCGGAAAAAAACACAAAACAATCCGTTCTTTCCATCATTTTCGATCAGCTATACCTGATCGAGACGGCGTCCGCTTTTACCGCATCCCTACTGCAGCACTTTATACAGCGCTTCCGCCAACGGAATCATAGCATTCTTCGCCTCCTCCACCGTATTCGTCTGCGCCCCCACCTCTACCAGCATGGACTGAGGCCGCAGATCCAGATTATATCGATACCCCTTCAGATAAATACATCGGCACAGATCCGGGTACATACTGTCCGTGATATATTCCGTTTGAAAAGAAAACGCCAGATTATCTTTTATGTAAGGATTTTCTAAATACGTGATCTTACCCACGCTCCGTGTCTGGCTGAGTCCGTTAAAAAACATAATTTTTGCCGTCTGCCGTCCGTCTACCTCCGTGACCAGGTGTTTGCTCTCGGAAATACCGTCCCGGTGAATATCCAGCACCACCTGAATACCCGGATTTTCCTCAAGAATATCCAGAATCCGCTCTCTGGCATTGCTGTACGCCTCATTTCGGTCAATTTTACCATCCACCAGATCAAAACTGTCCGTCACATGGCATACCGAATAACCGTAGCCTTCTAAAAGCTCTTTCAAATAAGTTCCCACACCTACCACCGTAGTGCTGCTGTCCCCCGTATTGGAGTCCTTATAGCTCTCCTGAGAATGGGTATGGTAGATCAATATCTGGTAACCCTGGTCGGCAGACTGTTTCATCGTCATATCCGGCTCAGCCAGATTCTGTAGATTGATCAGCTTTTTATCTACCATTGTAACCGGATCCACCACAAAATAATGCTCCAAAAGGGTATCATAATCCTGGAGTTTCTCCCAGTCCTCTCCCAGAAGGGATTTAAAAGGCAGGGATTCAACCGGCTCACTTTCTGTCGGGCTGCTGTCATCCGGCTGGCCGGAATCACCCTCGTCCTGTGGTTCGGCCTGCCCGGTTGGAGGCTGGCCCCCTTCTTCGCTTCCCGCAGGCTCCTGCATGGCATTTTCCGCCTGTTGTGAATTCCCCTCCTGGGAAGATGCCTGTCCTTCCGGCCGGCCGCTTTCTGCCTGTTCTCCTTCCGGCACTGCCTGTCCCGATTCCACTCCCTTTTCTGCAGCCGCAGCATTTTCATCCTGCACAGCCTGTCTCTGATTTTCCCGCAGCAACGCCTGCAAAAAAGAACGGCGGCCCGACTCGATCAGCTCCTGCCGGGTATATTCATCCTCCACCACTATATTTTCCGCCGTATCACGCATCAGAAAACTCATCACCGGCATCCGGGTCCGCACCGCCTCCGTCAGGGAATACCAGAGGGACATATCCGCAGTCTCATAATACAGTTCCGGTACATAGAGTTCAAGGGCGGCATCCCCCGCGAATGCCAGGCAGGCATCCTCCAGGGCCAAACCCGGATTATCGTAGCGTCCGGCCAGCTCCTGTCCGCTCCAGACCAGGGCAGCCACCCCTGCCGCACAGGCCAAAATACCGGCTGCCTGTCTCATCCATTTATTTCCGTCCGCTGTGACCGCCCCCCCTCAACTGCAGTATATTGTCCCATTTCTACCATTTTATAGTATACGAAACAACTTTCTTTTTCATGCCTGAAAAAAGGAAGCGGACAGTATTGCCAAACCGAAAATTCGGTTTCTATTATAAAATTTCAAAGATATCCATGCCCTGTCAGACTGCTATCTCTTCCACTGCCAGATTGATCGCATCCGCCACCGCCAGGCTCAGAGCTTTCAGCGTCTCGTCCACATCTTTGGGAGTGACAAACATACTCTGCAGCCGCTCCGGCAGATCGCTGCAGCCGCCCCCATCCTCCAGGGCGTCAAGTACGATGGTCGCCGCGTCCACCACCGTGGGCACGCCAATACCGATGACCGGAATCCCCAATGTCTCCTGGTTGAGCCCGTTCCTGTGATTGAACACCCCGGAACCGGGATTGATACCCGTATCCGTGATCTGTATCGTGCAGTTCAGTCTCTTTAGGCTTCTGGCCGCCAGAGCATCCACTGCCACCACCAGATCCGGCGACGTCTCCGCCACAATACCTTTTACGATCTCCAACGACTCCATCCCGGTCTGTCCCATGACGCCGGGCGCAATACTGCTGAGAATACAGCTCCCACCGCCGGGCACCAGATCCCTGCCGTATTCCATGGCGATATGCCGGGAAATTGCCAGATGCTCCACTACTCTGGGACCCAGGGCATCGGGTGTAATATCCCGGTTTCCCAGTCCCACCACCAACACCGAATTCGGCTTCCTTTTTTTCAACAGCCGCAGCAGATAACGGCACAGCTCACTGGACACATCCCGCTGAATCTCCTCGTCCGCCACGGAAAATTCCGGAATCTCCATAGTGATATAACTGCCCTTGGGCTTTTTCATGATCTCAGCCCCCTCTTTGTTTGTAATCTGCACGATCGTTGTATGCACCCGTTTCAACGGACTGTGCTTTTCCCGGATCTTCACTCCCGGAATCTCCACATTATCCCGCTCAAATTTCTCCCTGCTTTCCAACGCCAGATCCGTCCGTATATCTACCATCTCCATACATCTGCCATTTCCTTTCTTTTTTCCGTTAGTTTTTGGTTTTTTCCTGTAAAATATGTATTGACAAACCTCACTTATTTGACTAGAATATCAGAAGTATGTTTGCATCAGATTCGTGTCGGCTGATGTATAACTGATGAAGATTTCGTGAAAAAGACAGATAAAAAGAATTATGGAGGTAATTTACAATGGCAAATATCAAATCCGCAAAGAAAAGAGTCCTGGTCGGCAGAAGAAATGCCGAGAGAAATAAATCCCTGCGTTCTGGCGTAAAGACTGCGATCAAGAAAGTTGAATCCGCTGTGGCATCCGGCGACAAGGCCGCTGCCCAGAGCACTCTGACCGCCGCGATCTCCACGATCTCAAAAGCCGGTTCCAAGGGGGTCTATCACAAAAACAACACCGCCCGCAAGGTTTCCCGTCTGAGCAAGATGGTAAACAAAATGAATTAACGTATACTCTCATCAGCGGTAATTTCATAAATAGCTATCGTAAGAAAAACAGCCATATCATCCATGGCTGTTTTTTTATCCCGATATTTTAGAAAACATACCGATGCCCGCCTCACAAACTTTTCTGTTTAGAAAAATCACGCCGCATGGCCGCTGTATTTTACAATCAGAAGCTCCACACTCAGCACATCGGAGAGCAGCCCGGATTTTACCTCTGTCTCCGTACGCACTATTTCCTCCACCGCTTCCCGCAGCACAGAGAGACTGTATCGCCTGGCTACCGGAATGGCATTTCTCACTACAAATCCCTGCAATCCGGTTTTTGATACAATCTCATTCTGGCCCATACCCTGAGCCAGAAGCTCCCTGACCTGCAGAAGGATATTGTATTGCCGGGCAATCAGAAAGAGAATCCGCATCGGCGGCTCCTTCAAAGCCAACAGGTCATAGTACATATCCAACGCATTTTTCTGATTTCTCTCGGTGATAGCCCGGATCATATCAAAAATCTTGTTCTCTATAAGTTCCGACGTAATCTCCAAAATCGCGTCTCGGGAAATCACCTCATCATCCACACAATAGCAGATCAGCTTTTCCAGTTCCGTGGCGATTCGGCTCATATCCGTGCCCGTGCGGGAAAGAAAAAGTTCCATGTCCTGCCGGGTAATCTTTTTTTTCTCCTTTTTCAAAATCCCCAGCACCCAGCGAACCAGCGTCTGCTCCGTCTGCTTTTTAAATTCCACGACACGGCCATTTTTATTCACTGCCTTGTACATCCGGCTTCGCCTGTCCACTTCCTTCTCCACAAACACCATACAGAGATACTCAGGAAGTTCAGCCATATATTCCGGCAAACTTTCGCATTTATTCTTGAAAAATCCAGTCTCTTCCAGGAAAATAATTCTGCGTTCCGCAAAAAAGGGCACCGTCTCTGCCAGATCGATCACTTTAGACGGATCTGTATCCTTACCCACGTAGACTGCCGCATTCATCGTATCATGATCGGGATTCAGTGCCTGCCAGAGCCTGTCTTTGTACTGCTTTTTCAGGTATTCTTCTTCGCCGTATAAAAGATATACCCGTTTAAATTCCTGCTTTTTAATGTCAGCCTGCAACTCCTTCATGATCTGTCCTTTCTTCGTAAAATGCAGCCTGTCCGCACATTACTTTCTGCGGCCTCCAATTATTATACGCACTTTACAAAATGATTTCAACCTGTAACGATGCTTTCATTTACGGGTTTTCTGTAAATGTTACTGTTCACACCCAATGTCAGTAACTTA
>DPJQ01000191.1 GCA_003542935.1 Lachnospiraceae bacterium
ACAAGTTTCCGGGCCGCGTTCGTCACGGCGCTACTGGCCGACATGCCCGCCGCTATGCCTCCGGCCAGATATATTCCGGTCTGTCTGTACTGGGTGTACTGCTCTTTCGCCGATACCGCCCCGCCGGACGCCGCGTTTCGTGCGGCGGCCATCAGGGCCGGGGCCGCCAGCACAGCCCCCGCTGCCATCTGTGCCCCCAAGCTATTCCCTGCCGCCAGATACTGCGGCCCCGTTTTCCCGGCCGCGTCGGCTGCGTCCTGGGCCGCCTCGGACGCAGCCGAAACCATTTCGCTGCTTTTGCCTTCCATGCCTTCGGCCCCGCTTTTGGCCGCGGTCTCTCCCACCGTCTCCATCCGTCCCGCCAGAAGGCTTATGATATCCTGTACCGCGCCGGCAGCGGCCTGGCCGCCTTTCGAGATAGCGTTTTTCAGCTCATCGGGGACTGTGACCCCTGCCTGCCGGGCAACGGATTCCAGCCCCTGGAATTTCCCTTCTATTGCCGCATTCAGCCGGTCCGTGGCATCCTGTACCGTCACTTCCCCGCTTTGTATGCCTTCTGTAAGGCCCTCGGGCACGCTTACGCCCGCGTTTCTTGCCGCCGCTATCGTTTCATCCAGGTTCTTCCGTGCCGCTTCCTCTACGCCCGAAAAACCGGTTTCCGCAGCCGCCTGCAGGTCATCAAACGCCAGCGCCTCCTCATGGGAGAGGCCCTCCAGCCCCTCTTTCACGGCCAGCCGGACGGCGGAAAGGCTGTCGGATATCCCTGATGACACATCCAGGTTCTTCACGTAGGCATCCGACAGCTTTTTGGCCTCCGCACGGCTTTCTTCCGTCCCCTTTTCCAGCGCCTCCGCGATCTTCCCCACGGCATTTGCGGCATCCGGGCCAAGGTCGGACAGGTACCGGTAAAATTCCGCACTGATCCCCGACCCGATCTCCCCCGCGAGGGTCTCCATGTTCTTTTTATAGTCTTTCAGGCCTTCCTGCTGCTTTTCCAGGTTTTCCAGCATCTTTTCCAGGCTGATATCGTCCCCGCCGTCAAAACCGTCAAAAATACCGACCTTGTCCCGGGCCGCCTGCTCTATATCCTGCCTCAGGGTGGCAAAAGAACTGCGGACATCGTCCATGGCTTTTTTCTGTGCTTCCGCCGACGCCCTGGCTGTCTCCGCCGACGTTTCCATTGCCCCGGCGTTTTCTGTGACGGCATCCGTATACCCATCCACCGTATCCGTGTTTTCTTCTATTACCGCCGCATATTTTTCCTGGTCCTCTTTTGCAGCTGCTATATTGCCCTGTAACTCTTTGATCTGGCCTGCGCTGTTGTAAGATTTTTCTCCATATTCCCTGACCGTATCTATATAGCCTTGAAGGACGGAATCTGCGCCGTACACTTCCATCCCTGCGGCCTCGCGGAAAGCCTCCGCCGATATAACCCCTGTCTGGTACTGCTGTATCAGCACCCCCAGGGCCTCGCTTTTCTCCTGGGCCGTCTTGACCTGGCTGTCCGCATAGGCTTTCTGGTCTTCCGCCAGCCGGAGCTGATCCTCGGCCGCGTCTATCTGCTCCTGGAGCTTTGCTGTCTCTGCCTGGGCTGCCTGGGCCCTTGTCAGCTTCTCGGTGCTGCCGATCATCTCCTTTAGCCGGGCATCCGTCACGCTGAACGTGCCGTTTACCGCGTCGTAGGCCCCGGACAGCTCAGGGATGTACTCCCCCAGGGATTCCACCAGCATACGCATCTCGGCCCTTACAGCGCCCGTCATGGGCTGGGAATTCAGCTCAAGGAGCCTGGCGCCAAGGTCTGCCACAGTCTCCGCCTGCTCGTCCGCAGCCGCTACGGCCTCCCCTGACTCGGAAACCATTTTTTCAAGGGCTGTATTCGCCTGTCCCACCGCATCGGCATACGCATAGTACTGGTCACCCGGCACCTCCGTATCTATCCAGTCGGTCACCGCCTGCACGGCTTCCGTAATCAACGGTATGGCTGTATCGGCGATCGGGGCTATGAACTTTTCCTGTATGGCGGCCCCGAGTCCCTCTATGGATGACTGCAGGTCCGTGTATTTCACTTCCTGTAAACTGTCCATCGTCCCCTTGACGTTCTCATATGCATCGTTGACGTCGTCAAGGGCCGTGATCACTTTCAGGGAGTTATCCTCGCCGAGGGCCGACCACACCTCACTGGCCACCGTGAGGGCCTCCTGTTTATTCTCCATCCGGGACAGATCATCTATGACAGAATAAAACACTTCGCTGGCTGTAGCTCCGCCGTCCTTCCACGCAGCGAACAGCGCCCCCGTCCCCTCCGAAAACGATGAAAGGTTTTCCTCAATACGGCCGTCCGCCAGGGACACCGTGAACTCTTTCACGTAGTCGTTGACTTTATCCAGGTTGTAGGCGCCGGAATTTAAGCCGTTTTCCAGGATGGCGAAGGACTGCTCCGCGGAAAAACCGGCCTGGCCCCAGAGCTGGCCGTACTCGGTGATGTTGTCCGCCAGTTCCCCGGAACGGTTCAGGCCCCGCTGTGCGCCTTTTGCCAGCAGGTCGAAAGCCTGCTCCGAGTCCACGCCCATGGTTTTCACCATCACGTCCGCGGCCCGCAGGGATTCATTGACATCCATTTCAAAAGTATCCCGGAGGGTTATGGCGGCCTCAGACGTCTTTACCATGCCGGAGGGATCGATCTGCCCCATGATCTGGACGATCTGGCCCATGACATCCGCCACATCACCGTAATCGCTGCCGAAATTGTCCCCGCGTATCTCCTCCATGGCGGCCCTGTATTCTTCCATGGCCTGTTCCGTAAGCCCTGTGCTGGCCTGGAGCTGGGCCATGGCGGAACTGATGTCCAGTATGGCCTCGCCGGTGGATTCTGCGGCGGCTTTTGCGGCGTCAAACGCCAGATCCATCCCTTTTTCTGCAAGCGCAGCGCCGATCCCCGCCACAAAGCCACCTTTCATTGTCAATAAGGGGGAATTATTTACTTTGGCTATCTTTTTCCCGAATTCATCTATGCTGGACGCGCAGCTGTCCGTCGACTGCTCCGCCTCCTTCATATAGGCCGTGTAGCGGTTCAGTTCCTTTTCCGCTTTTATAGCCTGGGCCTGGGCTGTGTTCAGGTTTTTCTTCCACGTATTGACTTTATTCCCCAGTTTATCGTAGCCGGTCTGCGCCCTGGCCAGGGTGGCATGGGATTTATCCAGCGCGGACTCCTGTTTTTTTATCGCCTCTTCAAGGCTCTTAATGGTACCCCGCTGCTTCTGCATAGACCGCTCGGAGGCGTTCCCCTCCTCCGTCATCTTGTGCAGCCTTTCTTTGGCAGAGGCATATTCGGCCTGGAGCCCCTGCAGGCGGCTGTCCTGCTCCTGGAAAGAACTTTTTAATTTGTCCACCACCCTGCCGACGCTCTGGTATTTCTCTTCATACTTCCCCAGGGCCGTCTCTGTCTTTTTGACTTTATTCCTCTGCTCGTCCAGGATCCTGCCCAGGACTTCCTGCTTTTTGCTTAACGCTTCCAGGGTATTGGCCTGGCCCTCATACTGGGCCGTCACAAGGCTCAGTTCGGATTTCATCGCGCTGATGCTCTTATTGGTGTTTGTCACGGCTTCCCTGAACTCTTTTTCCCCGTCCAGGGCGATGACCAGCCCTATCTTCTTTGCCATATGGAATCTCCTTTATTTTAGGTATAAGAAAAACGCCTGCCCTATGGCAGACGCCTTTCACAAATTATGCCCTTATATGCACTTACGGCCAAAGCCCTATGTCCTGTAAAAAACCCTTGAGGCTGAGCCTGGGCAGCCCTTCTTTTTCTCTCAGGTTGTTGTACCACCACTGCATAAACTTCAATATCAAGATTGCCCCAACCAATGATGACAGCATGGTATCCTCCTTTCATGCCGTTATGCACGGCGGCATTTACTGTGCTTCCGTCGGCAGCCGCATCTGCTCATACTCCGGGATTTTCACAAAATCTGCCGGGAGGCGGATGCCGAACTGTTCCGACACCATCTTAAAGGCTTCGGCTATTTTAAACGGCGCCGTCTGCTGCCGGACGGCCACCCGGTCCATGGCTTTTAAGTAACTGGCCACCTCGCCCACCGGCACCTGCTCCGGCAGCGTGGATGTTTCCTGCTCCATCTCATGGAAACGGTTAATGTACCTGGCGGTAAATTCCGTCCCCTTCTGCCCCGTCAGCTTGTGGGCGATGAACTCACAGCCTTTCTTGGTTACCAGGAAGCAGGGAAGCTCTTTATTCTGTGCGCTGCGGTACGTAGATTCTAAGAAAAAATCGGAAAAAGCAATTTTGCTTTCATCTAACTGCTTTATATATTTTCGTATATCCCTTAACAAATCAAAATGATTTTTATCTACCATCTCCGCTACTTCTATGGAGACGATTGCTGTCCCGATCAGTTCATTCATGCCCCTGCCCTCGCTTTCTTCCTAGCACGTTCGGCTCGTTTTCCGAAAATATACCCAAGTACAAAAATATCTGATGCAGCCTCAATAGTAAAGCTATACGGTCTTGCCTCCGCAATTTCATCGACTGCCTTTCTGGCCTCATTATTCTGCCAGAAAACAGAAGCGCTTATCTGTTTTCCCAACATACGTATCGTACTATTTTTGCTATAAAGCGTTCCTGATGCCCTAATCATGCGCAGACACCTTCCTTCATCCCCGCCTGGGCGGCTTTCAATCCATAGGCATAGCCAAACATAAAGGCGTTGCGGAACTCATCTTCGCAAACCGCATCCAAATAATTTTGGAATGCATCATGCATCTCATCGTAAGTCCTCCTGACATCATCAGAAGCCATAGCACGTTTTTCCCGGTATTCCCCGTACAGTTTCTCCAACATCTGTTTACTCATAATAAGAACCCCTTTCATTTTTTCTTGAAAGAAGTCTCTCTGCATGTTACAATATTCCATGCAGGGAAACTTCTCTGCAACTGTAGAGCGTTTATCACTTTCTCAGGGCGGTAACGCTCTATTCTTTTTTCTTCAAAAGAAGATGAACCCCTTTTCTGATAGCTTCACCTTTAGTTATTCCATGTTTAATGCAATATTGATTTAGCTTATCGTCCGTTTCCTTATCAAGCCGAACACTTGTCCTTATGTTGATAGGGTTATCTACTTTTGGTCTGCCTGTGCGTGGACTCAATTTTCATCACCTCACTTTCAAGCACACATAAATTATATTAAATGTGTGCTCAAAAGTCAAGAGATTTCTTAACAAAAAAAGAGAAAGCCACCACGTAAGTCCTCCTAACATCGTCAGAAGCCATAGCACGGTTCTCGTAATACTCATGGTACAGGTTCTCCAGCATCTGTTTACTCATAGTTCAATCTCCTTTCATTTTTTCTTGAAAGAGATTTCCCTTTATGATAGAGTATTTCACAGAGAGAAATCTCGCTTTGGAGTAATTGTTTGTCTTGCTAGGATGGCGATTACTCCTATTTTTTATCCAATTTTGCCTTAACCAACTGAACCCCTTCTTTTATAACTTCTGTTTTTGTAACACACATTTTATTTGCACATTCTTCAAGAAGCCTATTTTCATCCTTTGTAAGCCTAATTTCCAATCTAACATTTTTGGGGTTATTGATTTTCGGTCTTCCTGCTGGGCTCATTCTATCACCTCCAAATATTGCCCGTACAATTATTGTATTATATGTACGGGCAATATTTGTCAAGTACTTTTTTCATAAAAATAACGGGGACTACACAGCCCGTACTTTAGCAGGGCTTTTACTTTCTTTTTGCCTCTCCTAAGTCCTTACATTCGTTGAGCAGCTCCAGGATCTTCCTGATCTGATTCCCTTCTGCTTTTTTAATTTCCTCTTGACTATACGTACAGCACGTGTTATACTGTTTTTGTAAGGAGGTGGGACATGAAAGATAAAGACCTGCTAAAGCTTTTGAAGAAAAATGGATGGAACGTAGCCAGAATCAACGGCAGCCATCATGTTCTTCAA
>DPJQ01000193.1:0-3036 GCA_003542935.1 Lachnospiraceae bacterium
GAGGGCAAGAAGCGGATGCGGCAGATCGGCAACGTGGAGATTCCGCAGAAAGCCTTTATGAGTGTGCTGAAACTGGACGAGGAGTAGGAGGCCAAAAGTGCTCATGACAGTTTGCGCTGCCGTCGAGAGGCATCGAAATGGAGATTCATATGGAAATCTATGTGCATATACCTTTCTGTCTGCGCAAATGCCGGTACTGTGATTTTCTCTCCTTTCCGTGCGGTGGAAAGGAGAGAGCGCGGTATCTGTCTGCGCTGGGACAGGAAATCGCATGTTGCGGCAGGGGACGTGCGGAGGGCGCCGTCACGTCGATTTATTTCGGGGGCGGGACGCCCTCTTTGTTGTCTGATGAACAAATGGGATATCTGATGGGGTGCGTAAAGCGGCAGTTTTCTCTGACACCGGATGCGGAGATCACTATGGAGGCAAATCCCGGCACTCTGACAGCCTCTCGTCTGGCCGGATATCGAAGGGCAGGGATCAACCGGCTCAGTATCGGATGCCAGTCGGTACACGACAGTGAGCTGTCTGCGCTGGGCAGGATCCACCGGTACGGGGATTTCCGGGAGAGCTATCATATGGCCAGGGAGGCGGGTTTTGCCAATATCAATGTGGATCTGATGTACGGCCTGCCCGGCCAGACGGCAGCTTCCTGGCGGCAGAGCCTGGAGACGGTCTGCGCACTGGGGCCGGAGCATGTCTCGGCCTACAGCCTGATCGTGGAGGCGGGTACGCCTTTTGCGGATATGGATCTCGATCTGCCCGACGAGGATGCGGAGCGGCAGATGGCGGCGGATGCCGTGGAGATCCTGGCGGATCACGGTTACACCCGCTATGAGATATCCAATTTTGCCCGCCCGGGTTTTACCTGCTGCCATAATATCGGCTACTGGGACGGTACGCCCTATATAAGTTTCGGCCTGGGCGCGTCCTCCTATATGGGTCAGACCCGCTGGCGCAACACCCGCAGTATGGAAAATTATCTGAAAAATGTTTCTTCCCCTGCATGTCTGCGCCGGGATGTGGAAATACTGACCATAGAAAACCGGATGGAGGAATTTATGTTTCTCGGCCTCAGAATGACGGCCGGGGTAAGCAGGTCTGAGTTTGCAAAACGGTTCGGCGTGTCCATGAACGAGGTCTACGGAGAAAAAATCGAACACTTTGTTCGAGAAAAACTGTTGACAAATTCCGGGGATAGGGTATTCTTGACAGAGAGGGGTTTGGATCTGGCCAATGTGGTCATGGCGGAATTTCTGCTGGGTTGACGCAATGGCCGGCCGGTCCGGAGACATTATGCCCCGGGGCCGTGAAAAGTAAGGTACCCCGAATACTCACACAAGTAATGGAGGAATCTATGCCGACAAATCAACCAAAGAAGGAATTCATCCGTATACGCGGCGCCCGGGAAAACAATTTGAAGGGGCTGGATGTGGAGATACCGAGAAATAAAATGGTGGTCTTAACGGGCCTTTCCGGGTCGGGGAAAAGTTCCCTGGCCTTTGATACGATCTATGCGGAGGGGCAGCGCCGCTACATGGAGAGCCTGTCCTCCTATGCCAGACAGTTCCTGGGCCAGATGGAGAAGCCGGCGGTGGACAGCATTGAAGGACTGCCCCCGGCTATTTCCATCGACCAGAAATCCACCAACCGTAACCCCCGTTCCACGGTGGGGACAGTGACGGAGATCTATGACTATTTCCGTCTGCTCTACGCCAGGGTGGGCATTCCCCACTGTCCGAAATGCGGCCGTGTCATCGCGAAACAGACCGTGGATCAGATGGTGGATCAGATCATGACGCTGCCGGAGCGCACACGTATCCAGCTTCTGGCCCCGGTGGTGCGGGGGCGCAAGGGCCGCCATGAGAAAGTGCTGGACCAGGCCAAGAGAAGCGGTTATGTCCGGGTGCAGATCGACGGAAATATGTACGAGCTCACCGAGGAGATCAAACTGGATAAAAATATCAAGCATACTATCGCCATCGTGGTGGACCGTCTGGCCGTGCGTGAGGGGATCGAAAAGCGTCTGACGGATTCCATCGAGAACGTGCTGCAGCTCACCGACGGTCTGCTGGTGGTGGATACCATGGACGGTTCTTATCTGAATTTCAGCCAGAGTTTTTCCTGTCCGGACTGCGGTATCAGCGTGGACGAGGTGGAGCCCAGAAGTTTCTCTTTCAACAATCCCTTTGGCGCCTGTCCGGTCTGCCTGGGACTGGGGTACAAAATGGAATTTGACCCGGAACTCATGATCCCCGATCCTTCTTTGAGTATCGACCAGGGCGCCATCGCGGTGATGGGCTGGCAGTCCTGCACCGATGAGGGAAGTTTTACCCGGGCGATCCTGAATGCCCTGGCTGCGGAGTATGGTTTTGATCTGTCCACGCCGTTTCAGGATTATCCGGAAAATATCCGCAATATCCTGATCCATGGCACCGGCGGCCGTAAAGTTACGGTGCACTACCGGGGACAGAGGGGCGTGGGAACATACGACATTGCCTTTGAGGGACTGGTCAAAAATGTGGAGCGCCGCTACAAAGAGACCGGTTCCGAGACCACGAAAGCAGAATACGAGACATTTATGCGCATCACCCCCTGCCATTCCTGCCACGGGCAGCGCCTGAAGCCGGAGTCCCTGGCCGTGACAGTGGGGGATAAAAACATCTATGAAGTGACGTGTTTCTCCATCCTGCAGCTTTTGGATTTTCTGGACGGTATGGAGCTGACCGAGCAGCAGCACCGGATCGGAGACCAGATCCTAAAAGAGATCCGGGCCCGCGTGGGGTTTCTCAGGGATGTGGGACTGGACTATCTGAGCCTGAGCCGGGCCACGGGCACCCTGTCCGGCGGCGAAGCTCAGAGGATCCGTCTGGCCACCCAGATCGGTTCCGGCCTGGTGGGCGTAGCTTACATTCTGGATGAGCCCAGCATCGGTTTGCATCAGAGAGATAATGATAAGCTTCTGGCGACCCTGTGCCATCTGCGGGATTTGGGTAATTCCCTGATCGTGGTGGAGCACGACGAGGACACCATGCG
>DPJQ01000193.1:3312-4577 GCA_003542935.1 Lachnospiraceae bacterium
GAGGACACCATGCGGGCGGCGGACTGTGTGGTGGATATCGGCCCGGGGGCCGGGGAGCACGGCGGCGAGCTGGTGGGCATAGGAACCGTGGACGATCTGATCGCCAATCCCCGCTCTGTCACGGGGGAATATCTCAGCGGGAAAAAGAAGATCCCGGTGCCCACAGAGCGCAGGAAACCGGAACATTGGCTCACGGTGCGGGGGGCCCGGGAGAATAATCTGAAAAATATCATGGTGCGGTTCCCTCTCGGCGTATTTACCTGTGTGACCGGCGTGTCCGGTTCCGGGAAATCCTCCCTGGTCAACGAGATTTTGTATAAGCAGCTGGCCCGCACGCTGAACCGGGCCCGGTGTATACCGGGAAAGCATACCCGGGTGGACGGGATGGAGCAGCTGGACAAGGTGATTGCCATCGATCAGTCCCCCATTGGGCGTACCCCCCGGTCAAATCCGGCTACCTACACCGGTGTGTTTGACCAGATCCGCGATCTGTTTGCTTCTACGGCCGATGCCAAGGCCAGAGGATATAAGAAAGGCCGTTTCAGCTTTAATGTAAAAGGGGGACGCTGCGAGGCCTGTTCCGGCGACGGTATCCTAAAAATCGAGATGCATTTTCTACCGGATGTCTATGTACCCTGCGACGTCTGTCACGGTCAGCGGTATAACCGGGAGACCCTTGAAGTTAAATATAAAGGGAAAAATATCTATGAGGTGCTGGATATGACCGTGGAGGAGGCGCTGGAATTTTTCCGGCCCATTCCCTCCATTCACAGGAAAATCCAGACGCTCTACGATGTGGGTCTGTCCTACATCCGCCTGGGCCAGCCCTCCACCACCCTGTCCGGCGGAGAGGCCCAGAGGGTGAAATTGGCTACGGAACTCAGCCGCAGGAGCACCGGGAAGACGGTGTATATTTTGGATGAACCCACCACGGGCCTTCATTTTGCCGATGTGCATAAGCTGGTGGATATCCTGCAGCGTCTGGCCGAAGGCGGTAATACGGTTATCGTCATTGAACATAACCTGGACGTGATCAAAACCGCCGACTATATCATCGACATGGGACCCGAGGGCGGCGACAGGGGGGGCACGGTCATTGCCACAGGCACTCCCGAGGAGGTGGCTGCCTGTAAAGAGTCTTACACGGGATATTATGTCGGAAAATATCTCTGAGAAATTCTTTTCATTTTCCGGCTGAGAGGGTATAATACCGACTAGGGAAAGCAGGTTTGCTTTTCCGGCTGTGTGCATCTGCGGCCTGAACG
>DPJQ01000193.1:4894-17002 GCA_003542935.1 Lachnospiraceae bacterium
CAATATTTGAAAAGGGGAAAACAATGTCAGCAGATTTGGGAATTGATTTGGGGACAACCAGTGTACTGGTCTACGCCAAAGGAAAAGGAATTGTACTGAAAGAGCCCTCCGTGGTGGCTTTTGATAAAGATGCGGATAAAATACGCGCCATCGGAGAGGAAGCACGACAGATGATCGGCAGGACGCCGGGCAATATCACCGCCATACGTCCGCTGCGCCAGGGTGTGGTCTCTGACTATATGATTACGGAAAAGATGCTGAAATATTTTATACAGAAGGCCATGGGCAGAAAATCCTTCCGAAAACCCCGCATCAGTATCTGTGTCCCCAGCGGTGTCACAGAGGTGGAACGGCGGGCCGTGGAGGAGGCCACCTACCAGGCCGGCGCCAGGGAGGTCTATATCATAGAGGAGCCGGTGGCGGCGGCCATCGGGGCAGGTATCGATATCACACGGCCTTTCGGAAATATGATCGTGGATATCGGCGGAGGTACCACCGATATTGCGGTGATTTCCCTGGGGGGTACCGTGGTGTCCTCTTCGATCAAGGTGGCCGGCAACGATTTTGACGAGTCAGTCATACGCTATGTGAGAAAAAATCACAACCTGTTCATCGGGGAACAGACGGCGGAGGCAGTGAAGATACAGATCGGCACGGCCTACGCCAGACCCCAGGTCGTGACCATGAATATAAAAGGAAGAAACGTGATCACCGGCCTGCCCAAGAGCGTGACGTTAAGCTCCGAGGAGATCCGGGAAGCCCTGCAGGAGGCGGTGAATACCATTGTGGAGAGCGTCCACGGTATTCTGGAAAAGACGCCGCCTGAGTTGGCGGCGGATATTGCGGACCGGGGGATTGTGCTGACCGGAGGCGGCTGCCTCTTACAGGGGCTGGAGGAAGTGATCAGCCAGCGCACGGGTATCAACACGATGACGGCAGAGAATCCCTCCTGCGTGGTGGCCATCGGCACGGGCATGTATGCAGAGGTGATAGACAAGCTGCGTTCCGGCAGTGCGCTGGGGAAATAATACGTGCCTTGCGGAGAACAGACCGGATATACGGCGGAGCGTCTCGCCGCATATGGGGTTTTTCCACACATGGAAACATGAAATACAGGGAAGTACGGCACGGACGCCGTGGAGATTTAGAGCTACAGAACGGAGACAGAGGACAGTTGGAGATACTGGAAGGATATGTAGAGCATATCATATTCCGCAATGAGGACAACGGATATACGGTGCTGGAGGCTGTGAGCGACGGTGAGGAGATCACCTGCGTGGGCAGCTTCCGCTTTATTAATGAGGGTGAGACCGTGGAATTTCGCGGCAGTTACGTGGAGCATGCCGCCTATGGCCGCCAGTTCCGGGTGGCGGAGTATGAGCTGAAAGCACCGGAGGATGCGCAGTCTATAGAGCGGTATCTGGGTTCAGGGAACATCAAGGGAGTGGGTAAAGCACTGGCAGCCCGGATCGTCAGACATTTTGGCGGGGATACCCTGCGCATCATGGAGGAGGAGCCTGAACGTCTCACCGAGGTGAAGGGGATCAGCGAGCGCATAGCCCGGGAGATCTCCGCTCAGATGGAAGAAAAAGCCGATCTGCGGAATGTGATGCTGTTTTTGCAGCAGTACGGGATCTCGGTGGCGCTGGGAGCCAGGCTGTACAAACGGTACGGAAACAGCGTGTGCGGTATACTCAAGGAGAATCCCTATCGTCTGGCGGACGAGGTACAGGGGATAGGGTTTAAGATGGCCGATGAAATTGCAGGCAGGATCGGGATTCGTACAGACTCGGACTACCGGATTCGCAGCGGCCTTTTTTATACGTTGACCCAGGCGGCGGCAGAAGGGCATATGTATCTGCCGCGATCCGTGCTCACGGCCCGGGCCGCGTCCCTGTTGGGCCTGGAACCGGAGCGGATGGATAAATGCCTGATGGATCTGGCCATGGAGCGCAGGGTTGTCATAAAAGAGCAGGATGGGGATCCCGCCGTCTATGCCCGCCAGTACTATCATATCGAGCTGGATACGGCCAGGCTTTTGCGGGAACTGAATATTGCGGAGCCGGGGACAGATGATTCCGTTGCCCTGAGCATCCGTGCTATTGAGAAAGAGACGGGCATTGTGTTGGACGGGCTGCAGCGGAAGGCCGTGGAAACCGCTTCCGGGCGCGGTATCTTTATTCTTACGGGAGGCCCCGGCACCGGGAAGACGACCACCATCAACACGATGATCCGGTTGTTCATGCGGGAGGGTCTGCATATTGCCCTGGCAGCGCCCACGGGCCGGGCGGCCAAGCGCATGACGGAGACTACGGGCTATGAGGCCCAGACGATCCACCGGCTGCTGGAGGTGAACGGCGGCGTGGAGGAAAATGACCCGAGCAGGATCGGCGTGCATTTTGAGCGGAATGCCCAGAATCCTCTGGAGTACGATGTGATCATCATTGACGAAATGTCTATGGTGGATATTTTCCTGATGCACAGCCTTCTGGAGGCTGTGACCGTGGGAACCCGGCTGATCCTGGCCGGGGATGTAAACCAGTTGCCCAGCGTAGGCCCCGGGCAGGTATTGAAAGATATGATCGGTTCAGGGGTGTTCAGCGTGGTGAAGCTTACCAGGATTTTTCGTCAGGCGGCGGAGAGTGATATCATCGTGAACGCCCATAAAATTAACGGGGGTGAGCCCGTATCCCTTGATAACAAGAGCCGTGATTTTTTCTTTTTGAAACGATATGACGCGGACACGGTCATCCGGGTCATGCTGACCCTGGTGACAAAAAAGCTGCCGAAATACGTGGGTGCGGGCACGCTGGATATTCAGGTGTTGACGCCGATGCGCAAAGGGCTTCTGGGCGTGGAGCGTCTGAATGAGATTTTGCAGATGGTGCTGAATCCCCCGTCGCCGGAAAAGAGAGAGCGGGAGACCGCCGCCGGTCTTTTCCGGGAGGGGGATAAGGTGATGCAGATCAAGAATGACTATCAACTGGAGTGGGAGATCCGGGATCGCTACGGTATACCAGTGGACAGGGGAACAGGGGTATTCAACGGGGATATCGGCATGGTAAAAGAGATCAATACGGCCGCCGAACTGCTGACTGTGGAGTATGACGACAAACGATGTGTGGAATATTCTTTCAAGCAGTTGGAGGAGCTGGAGCTGGCCTATGCCGTCACGATCCACAAATCCCAGGGCAGCGAGTATCCGGCGGTGGTGATCCCTCTGCTGACCGGCCCCAGAATGTTGATGAACCGCAATCTGCTCTACACGGCTGTCACCAGGGCGAGGAAATGTGTGACCCTGGTGGGAAGTGAGGAGGTATTCAACGCCATGGCCGCCAACCGGACGGAGCAGAACCGTTATACATCCCTGCAGCAGCGTATCGGGGAGCTGGAGGGACAGGAAAGGAATGCCTGAGAAACAGACAGAGAGAGTGTCTAAGAGAAAGGCGAAAAATGTACATAGTAAAGCAGGTCATAGATGCGCTGTATCCGCCGGCCTGTCCTTTGTGCGGGAAGCTGCTGGAAAAAGGGGAGACCATGTGCGTCCGCTGCAGGTCCCGGCTTCAGGTGGTGGCAGAGCCTCGCTGCATGTGCTGCGGAAGGCCCCTTCCGGATCAGGGACAGGAATACTGCCCCGACTGTGCATCGATGCACCACTGGTTTGACCAGGGGGCGGGAGTGTTTCCCTATCAGTCCGCTGTCCGCAGGATGGTCATGGATCTCAAATTCAGGGGAAAGACGGCAAACGCCCGTCTGCTGGGTCGGTGGATGGCCGCCTATGTAAAGCCGGAAATAGCCCTGTGGCGGCCGGACGTGCTGGTTCCGGTGCCCCTGCACTCCCGGAAACTTCGAAAAAGGGGATACAATCAGGCCCGGCTTTTGGCCGAGAGCGTGGGAAAAATTCTGGATATCCCGGTGGATGCCGCCATGGTGCGCCGTAAAGGCAGTACAGAGGCCCAGATGCATCTGGGCCGTCTGGCCCGGCAGAGAAACCTTGAACAGGCTTTTGCCATGGGAAAGAACAGGGTGGCAGAGGGAAATATACTGCTGGTGGATGATATCTATACCACAGGCAGTACAGCGGATGCCGTCGCGCGGGTTTTAAAAGAAAACGGAGCCGGGAAAGTGTATGTACTGACGGCCTGCATCGGTTCGGACTTCTAAAAAGGTCTTTTCCTGTGTATGGTTTTGTGATACAATGAGGCTTGATAATCGTTTGGCGCGGGTCAAAGCACTTCCCGGGAGATGATTTCGGTATGTTGCCGGGGCTATGAGAAAATGATTCGGGGCTGTAAAAAGGCGGGATTGTCCGCAGAGTGAAGGAGCCGCATATGGATATAAAGAGAATCCGGAGAATGGTAAAAGTGGAGCGGCTGATAAGCCGGGATGCCCGTGAGGAATTGAAAATTGCCCGCTACTATCGCAGCGATTATCTGGGCATGATGCTGTTGAAAAATTTCTTCCTTGTCACGGTGGGGTATATGATCCTTATAGGGCTATATCTGGTCGGGAACGGAGACTCGCTGCTGGAAGGAATCTATATGTCCGACCTGACGGTTATGATAACAATGGGTATCGGCGGTTACGTACTGCTGCTGCTTTTATATTCGGTTCTGACCTATATGATATGTACGCTCCGGCATGTGAAAGCAAAGAAACTGGAGCGCTATCTGGATCATCAGCTTGAGCTTTTACAGGAAGAAGATCCCGCGGAAACAGGTTCGGAACATTCGGGAAGAGGTACGGTATGAAAGATTTATTAGGTTTCAGGGAAAAATGTATATCATTTTCGGAGGAATATGGTTTTATATTGTTCCCCATCTGTAAATTTGCCGTGGCGTTTGCGGCGTTTCGTATGATAAATGCGGCCCTGGGGTATATGACGCAGATGAATAATCTGTTTCTGGTATTACTCATGTCTCTGATCAGCGCTGTGACACCCGTGTCCATCATGGTTCTCCTGGCCGGTCTGCTGGTGGTCGTGCAGTGTTATGCCGTCCATCTTCTGGTGGCGGTTTTTATGTTGGTGGTATTTTTTCTGTTGTATATATTTTTTCTGCGGTTTGCGCCGAATATGGGGCTGGCGTTGATCCTGATGCCCATCGCCTGCAGGCTCGGAGTGCCGTCTGTGCTTCCGGTGGCCTGTGGACTGCTGGGCGGCCCTGCAGGTGTGATCGGCGTATGTGGCGGCGGTGTCATCTACAGTGCCATGTCGGTGGTTATTCAAAACGCCCCTTCCCTGCAGAACAGTTCATCGGCCGGATCCCTCTCGGCTATGGTCCAGGAGGCATTGCCGCTACTGACTCTGCTGCTGGACGGCCTGTTGAAAAACGCAGAGCTTATGCTTATGTTGATCGCGCTGGCGACTACGTTGCTGATCGTCTATTTTGTCCGCCGTATGTCCATGGACTATGCATGGCACATTGCGATTGTGGGCGGGACTCTGTCCTATGCGGTATTGATCCTGGCGGGCGGCTTTTTTATGGATATGGACGTGTCTTTTCTGCAGCTTTTTCTTTCTTCCGCGGTGGCTGTTGCGGTGGGAGAAGGTATACGTTTTTTCTGTTTTCAGGTGGACTATTCTTCGACGCAGCATCTGCAGTTTGAAGATGATGAATATTACTATTATGTGAAGGCAGTACCGAAGACAGCATGGCTGGAAGAGCGCCGTCAGAGAGCCAAAAAGACGGCAGCACAGAAAAAAAGAGCCCAGGGGCGGCCTGCGGCTGTCAAATCCCCGGTGGGCAGAACAGCTCCGGCACAGCCCGCGGTTTCGGCAGCCCCGGATTTTCACAGGCAGCAGCGGCATCCCTCTTCTGCGGATCCGCTGGAGATGCCGGCAGTGGATTTTCGTGATCAGCTTGAGGAGACATTGAGGAATATACAGGATTTATAAAGGGAGGGCGTGGTACTTTTGGAAAGTATTTTAGTGATGCTGAGAGAAAATTTTCCCAGTATTTCCCCGCCGGAGACGGTTGAATTTATTGACATAGTCCAGATACTGCTGATCGCTGTGTTTGTTTACTATTTTATGCTCTGGATTAAAAGCACCAGAGCCTATACGCTGTTAAAAGGGATTCTGATGATCGTTTTGTTTCTCCTGGTGGCAGCGGCCACAGGGATGGAGACAATACTCTGGATATGCCGGAATCTCAGTACAGTGGTTTTGGTAGCCCTTGTGATTATTTTCCAACCGGAGCTTCGGCGTGTTCTTGAGCAGCTGGGGGAAAAAAAGATACTGTCCCTTGTGCCCTTTGACTCGTCAAAAGAAAGTGACCAGAAGATCAGCGACGAGTCCATTGACGAACTGGTGCGGGCGGCTTATGAGATGGGCGAGGTGAAGACGGGCGCCCTGATTGTGCTGGAGAATACTATTAACCTGCGGGAATATGAAAAGACGGGGATCGAGGTGGACGCACGGATCACAAGCCAGCTTCTGATCAACATATTCGAACATAACACACCACTCCATGACGGCGCGGTGCTGGTGCGCAACGACCGGATACAGTCGGCCACCTGTTATCTGCCGCTCAGTGACAATCTTTCTCTCAACAAGAACCTGGGTACGAGGCACAGGGCTGCCGTGGGGATCAGCGAGGTCAGCGACGCACTGACTATTGTCGTGTCTGAGGAGACCGGTCGGGTATCCTATACCCTGAAAGGGGCGATTCGCACCAATGTGGCCCCCAACGAGCTGCGGGAACAGTTGAAAAAACTGCAGGATCCGGGACTGGCGCGGGATGCAGAGAAAAAACGCAGAATATGGAAAGGACGTGACGGCATTGAAAAAACGCCTGAAAAATAATATTTTGCTGAAATGCGTGTCGGTCCTGATCGCCATAATGATCTGGCTGTTTGTGGTAAACATAAACGATCCGGTGGTGGACAGAACGTACACGGGCATACCGGTGAAGATCATTAACGGAGCCTATATAGAAAGCAGTGGAAATATGTATCGTCTGGACGATGAGCAACAGACTGTGACCGTGACGCTTCACGGAAACAGTTCAAGGGTCGCCAGACGGAATGACGATATTACGGCGGTGGCGGATCTGACGCAGATCGTAGACATGAATTCTTCTCCGATCATGGTACCGGTGACAGTGACCTGTCCGGGGGTCAGCGCGGAGGATATTACCGTGTCTCCGGTGACAATCAAGGTGGATATTGAGGAGAAACTGACTCAGAGCTTTGTTATAGCCGTAAACACCGGGGAGATGGCTCCGGGCCAGGGATATGAGATCGGCCAGGCATATGCCAATCCGGAAAAGGTTTCCATCAGCGGGCCGGAATCCATTGTCAGCAAGATTGACAGGGTGGTGGCCAGCGTCAGCGTGGCGGGAATGACAGGCGACAGCGTGCGCACAGCGGATCTGGTCATTTATGACAGGAACGGCGATACCATGACAGAATCGCAGACAAAATATCTGACTTTTGATACGGGAGAGCCTCAGGTGGAGGTCAATGTGGAACTGTGGAAAACCCAGAGTGACGTGAGTTTTGATGTACAGGTCAGCGGTACACCGGCGGAAGGGTATATGCTGGAGTCTGTGGACACGACGCCGGATACCATCACGGTGGCCGGTACGAAAGAGGCTCTGGAGCGCCTGCGGGAGAAGGATCTGAAGATTATGGTTCCGGGGAAATATGTGGATATTCAGGGACTGAACCAGAATACGGAGATCAAAGTGGATCTGGCAGAACTCCTTCCCGGTGATCTGAAGCTGGCGTCCAATATGGCGGATTCCATTATCGTGGATGTGACGATCATTCCCCAGGGAAGCCGCCAGATCAGTTGCATCTGCACAGACATTTCGGTCAATAACCTGCGGTCCGGGCTGCAGCTTGTGTATGACCAGAAGGAAATAGTGGTCACGGTCAAAGGTATGCCGGAAGCCCTCAATGCTATCAGGCCGGGCGATATTATGCTTTCCATTGATTTGGACGGCAAGGGCGCCGGAGATTATACCGTGCCGGTGACGGTTGCGCTGCCGGGAGGGTTTACATTGGTAGATACGGTGTCCGCAACGGTGCATTTGAGTGAAAAAGAAGAAATTCAGTCTGAAATAGAGTAGGAGATGAGATAACGGTCTATGGTAAGTAAAAGATTAGTCATTCGGTATCCGTCGGGACTGGAGCTGGAGCAGGCGGGAGCAATCTGCAAAAAAGCCGTACAGTACAAATCTCTGATCACTTTTGCCTACCCGGACGGGACGGCTAATGTAAAAAGCGTTCTGAGTGTACTGGGATCCTGTGTCCGGGGCGGAGATGAGATCGAACTTTTCTGCGACGGCGTGGATGAGGTGGAAGCCTTGCAGGCTCTTGCCGATCTAATCGCCGGAAGCGGCCGGTAAGGCGGCCCGGGAGCAATACAGATACGGTGGCGGAAGAGGAGATATATTATGCAGATAAAGAAGAAAAAGCGGGTGGCTGTGCGTCTGCTGACGGCGTTCCTGTGCGGCGCGGCTGTCGGTATGGCTGCCGGGATGGTTTTTTACCGGCAGGTGCATCAGGAGGTTCCCGTTCAAAGTGACGGGGAAGCGCAGAGCAGCGTATTACCGGAAACGGTTCCCTCCGCTTTTACCTATGCGGTTTCGGATATATCCCGCGAGGTGATGCCGGCAGTGGTGGCAATCACCAACACATCCGTGCAGGAGCTGGAATCCTTTTTTGGTTTCTCCCAGTCCTACGAAAGTGTGGGGCGGGGATCGGGTATTATCATAGGTGCCGATAAGGAGGAACTGTATATTGCCACGAATAATCATGTGGTATCGGATTCCCAGACGCTCAGTGTTGCCTTTATTGACGGAACGGCGGCTTCCGCTGTTGTGAAAGGAACTGACAGGGAAAACGATCTGGCAGTGATCGTTGTGCGCTTATCCTCTCTGGAGGAAAGTACGAGACATGCGATCCGCACGGCGGTACTCGGCGATTCCACGGAGGTGGAGGTGGGGCAGCAGGTGGTTGCTATCGGTAATGCTCTGGGGTATGGCCAGTCCGTGACTTCGGGCTGCGTCAGTGCCCTGGACCGGAAACTGGATGGCGACGAGCTGGGGATTACATTGATTCAGACTGACGCGGCCATTAATCCGGGTAACAGCGGCGGCGCTCTTTTGAATATGAAGGGGGAGCTGATCGGAATCAATTCGGCCAAATATGCTTCCTATAACGTGGAGGGCATGGGTTATGCGATTCCCATCAGTACGGCCAGTCCGATCCTGGATGATCTGATTCACATAGAGACCCGTGATAAAGTGCCGGATAACCGGGCAGCTTATCTAGGTGTGGTCTGCAGGGATGTGGAAGCGGAAGTGTCTGAAATTTACGGTATGCCCCTGGGGGCTTATGTGGATGAAGTACGGCAATCAACACCGGCGGAGGCCGCCGGAATCAAGGCGGGGGATATCATAGTGGCTCTTGCCAACCGTAAGATTCGTTCCCGGGATGACCTGCTGGAAGCTTTGTCCTACTATGCGGCAGGGGAGAGTGTAGATGTGACTGTACAGCGTACAGAGGATGGCGAATACAAAGAACAGACATTCCATGTATTGCTGTCTAAGAAAAAATCATGAGGTAGAGTATGGCGGAAGATAAAAAGATAGAGGGGGATACGGCCAAAGACGGGGATGAATATGAAAAGGTCTGTTTTCTGTGCCGCAGGCCGGAGAGCAAAGCCGGAAAGATGATTGCTTTGCCCAATAATATTTATATATGCCCGGACTGTATGCAAAAAAGCTTTGATTCTATGACAAACGGTTCCATCAATTATAATGATTTGCTTGCGAACATACCGGCCCTGCAAATATTTGATCTGAACAGTCTGCAAAATCAGGTGCCCCAGCGTCAGAAGATTAAAAAGAAAAAGCATAAAAAGAAAGCTTCCCCGGCATTTGATATACGGAAGCTTCCGGCACCCCATAAGATCAAGGCGGGACTGGACGAGTACGTGATCGGGCAGGAACGCGCCAAAAAGGCCATATCCGTTGCTGTATACAACCATTACAAACGAATCCATGCCGATCCGTCGGACGGGGTGGAGATCGAAAAATCCAACATGCTGATGCTCGGCCCCACGGGGAGCGGCAAGACCTATCTGGTGCAGACACTGGCCCGCATCCTGGATGTACCCCTGGCCCTGACGGATGCCACCTCCTTGACGGAAGCCGGTTACATCGGGGATGATATTGAGAGTGTGGTTTCAAAATTACTCGCGGCTGCGGGCAATGATGTGGAGCGGGCTGAGCGGGGAATCATTTTTATCGACGAGATTGACAAACTGGCCAAGAAGAGAAACACGAACCAGCGGGATGTCAGCGGCGAGGCAGTGCAGCAGGGAATGCTGCGATTGCTGGAAGGGGCCGATGTGGAGGTTCCGGTGGGGGCCAACAGCAAGAATGCCATGGTACCTCTGACTACGGTAAACACGAGAAATATTCTCTTCATATGCGGCGGCGCGTTTCCGGAGCTCCCGGATATCATCAAGGTCAGATTGAATAAACAGGCTTCCATTGGTTTCCAGGCAGATCTCAAGGACAAATATGATAATGATAAAGAACTGCTGGCTAAAGTGACCGTGGAGGATCTGAGAAAATTTGGTATGATTCCTGAATTTCTGGGCAGACTGCCGATTATCTTTGCATTGCAGGGACTGACAGAAGACATGCTGGTGCAGATTCTCAAGGAACCCAGGAATGCCATCCTCAAGCAGTATGGAAAACTGCTGGCCATGGATGAAGTGAGGCTGGAGTTCGAGGAAGAAGCTCTGCGGGAGATTGCCCGTCAGGCCATGGAAAAGGATACCGGCGCCAGGGCTCTGCGGGCCATCATCGAGGAATTTATGCTGGATATCATGTTTGAGATTCCGAAAGATGACTCCATCGGTGAGGTCATCATTACGAAAGAATATATCACAAAAACCGGTGGCCCCAGAATACTTTTGCGGGGGCAGGAAACACCGCTTCTTGAAACACGGCAACCGTAGTAACCATCATTGTAACTGTGAAGATGCCGAGCAGTTACCTACTATTAACATAAGAAAGGATGATAAGATTATGTTGCAGGAATTATTGGAGAATGTCGGAAAAAATATTTCCGAGACCGCTGAGACGCTGGGGAAAAGAACAGAACGGGTGGTGGAAATCCAAAAACTGAAAAACCAGATTCGTACGGCCAACCGGGAAATTGCCCAGAATTATGAGGAACTGGGTGAGATGCTCTACAGAAAGTATCAGACAGGTGAGACCATGGATCCGCAGATCACAGCTATCTGTGAGGATATCACGGAGCTGAAAGCCGAGATCGCTTCCTATAAGGATGAAATCAGCAAATACCGTGGCGAGAGCGTTTGTCCGGAATGTGGTGCGGCGGTGCCGGATGAGGCTGCGTTCTGTATGAAATGCGGTACCCGTATGCCGGTGCGGGAGGCGGACTTTGATGAAGAAGATGCAGTGCCGGATGAGGTTGCCGGTGACGGAGAGGACATGGTGTCGGAGGCGGATTTTGTGGAGGAGCCGGAGGTCACGGTAACAGCCGATGCAAAAGAAGCCGCCGAGACAGAGAAAACCACAGAGGAGGCATAAGAACCGCCTATGAGAGCACTGACCGTGGTTTTGGCTCTTTTCGCAGGGGACGGTGCAATTAAAAAATATATGTGCCATCATCTGCGGGAAGGCGAGAAAAAGCCTGTATGCGGCGGATGGCTTGTTCTCCGCAGGCTGAAAAATCCGGGGGCTGTCCTGGGTTTTGGAAAGGGCAGACAGCGGGAACTGAATCTGGCCTCCGGCGGTATGCTGGCAGCTCTCCTGGCACGGTTGGCCTGTATTGGCGGCCGGGGAGGGCATGGGCTGGAAAAAACGGCTCTGACTTTGATCGCGGGTGGGGGACTCAGCAATCTGACGGATCGGGTCACCCAGGGGTATGTGGACGATTATGTCAGCATTGCCCGCGGGCCCGAAAAATTGCAGAAGCTGGTCTTTAATCTGTCGGATATACTGGTGTTTGCGGGAGCCGTGCTGTTTGTCGTTAATGGCGGGTTTACCGTTGGTGGGAAAAATAAATAAATTTACTACAGAGGACTTTTGTCAGAAGTGTGGCAGCTTTTGACAGGAG
>DPJQ01000193.1:17270-17735 GCA_003542935.1 Lachnospiraceae bacterium
AGTGTGGCAGCTTTTGACAGGAGTCCTTTTTTATTGCCGGGTATGCGATAAAAAGATCCGGGGATCCTTTTGGGCGGCTGCTCTGTGTGAGAAAATTTGCGGAAAGGAGTGATGGGTGGAGTGAAGCTGGTGCAGAAGAAAAGAAGAGATGAGGACAGGAATACGGGAAAGATACGCGAATATGGCAGGGAATTGCGGAGGAAAATTTTTCAATGCAAACTGTGGCTGTCGGCCTGGATAAAAAAGCACAGGAAACAATTCCGAACAGCGGGCAGACTGGCGGGGATCCTGTTTACGGTTGCCGTGTGTCTCGGGATCGGATTGATCCTCTTTGCCGTGTGCACCGCGCCTAAACTGGAAGAGCTGAACATATCGCCCACGGAATTTCTGACTACAGTGCTGGATGATGACGGGCAGGTAATGAACACACTGGCCCAGGAAGGCTCCAACCGCGTCTATGTGACC
>DPJQ01000193.1:18017-18206 GCA_003542935.1 Lachnospiraceae bacterium
GGCTCCAACCGCGTCTATGTGACCCTGGAACAGGTGCCTCTAAAGACACAGCAGGCATTTGTGGCCATTGAGGACGAGCGGTTTTACCGGCATATAGGCATAGATATCAAGGGGATCATGCGGGCTCTGGTGCGAGGGATACTGGCGGGCCGTTTTTCTGAGGGCGCCAGCACGATCACCCAGCAGCTC
>DPJQ01000193.1:18536-23023 GCA_003542935.1 Lachnospiraceae bacterium
TCACCCAGCAGCTCATCAAAAACAATGTGTTTACGGGCTGGATGGGGGAGCGTTCTTTCCCCGAGAAAGTGGTTCGGAAGCTCCAGGAGCAGGCCCTGGCAATCCAGCTGGAAGGAAAAGTCTCCAAGGAATGGATCCTGGAGAATTATCTGAATACGATCAATCTGGGCAGCGGCTGCTGGGGAGTACAGTCGGCCTCCAGGAAATATTTTGGTGAGGATGTATCGGGATTGAGCCTGGCGGAGAGCGCAATGCTGGCGGGGATCACGAAAAATCCGTCAGGCTACAGTCCTCTCCAGCATCCGGAGGCGGGCAGGAAAAGACAGATGGTGGTGCTGGGGAAAATGCGTGAGCTGGGCTATATCACCGATGCGGAGTATGAGGAAGCCCTGGCGGAACCGGTGCTGGAGCGGATTGCCCGGATCAGAGACAGCGGACAGGAGGCCCGTGTGTTTTCCTGGTATGAGGACGCGCTGCTGAATCAGATCTGTGACGATCTGAAAAAAGAGTACGGCTATACAGAGAATGAGGCGTGGCGTCTGCTCTACAGAGGCGGCCTCACGGTGGAGGCGGCCCAGGACAGCACTCTTCAGGCTATCACCGAGGAGGAGATCAACAAGGAGGAAAACTATGACTCGGATGCCCAGGCGTCCCTGGTGATCATAGATTACCGGACGGGAGAGGTAAAAGCCATTGTGGGCGGACGGGGGGAGAAGACGGCCAGTCTGGTGCTGAACCGGGCTACGGACAGTGTGCGGCAGCCCGGTTCTACCTTGAAAGTGGTGGGGGAGTATGCCGCCGTCCTGGAGAAAGGCGGCACGCTGGGGGATATCTATGACGATGCGCCCTGTGTTTACTCCGACGGATCTGCCATCCGCAACGTGAGCGGAACTTTTGGCGGCAGGATGACCATGAGGCAGGCGATCGCGGATTCGGTCAATGTGGCGGCGGTCAAAGCATTCCGCCAGGCCGGAGCCGATACGGTATATGACATTCTGAAAGAGTTTGGCTTTGAAAAGCTGACGGAGGAGGATCTGGTGGAGTCCCTGGCCCTGGGCGGTACCCACGGCGGTGTGACGAACCTGGAGCTTACGGCTGCTTACGGCACTCTGGCCGACCGGGGCCGGTACTGCAAACCGACATTTTACAGCCGTGTTCTGGGCCGGGACGGATCCGTGCTGTTGGAACGCAAGGCAGACCCTGTCCAGGTGGTGGATGCCCAGACTGCCGACCTTCTGACCAGCGCCATGGAGAGCGTGCTGACTGACGGCACAGGCCGGGAGGCGGCCTTCGCGGGCATGTCTCTGGCGGGAAAAAGCGGCACCACCACAGACCGGCGGGATGTCTGGTTTGTGGGCTATACGCCCTATTACGTCTGCGGCGTGTGGGGCGGCTACGATGATAACCGGGCTCAGAACAGCAGCAATTATGTAAAAAGGATATGGAAACGGGTAATGTACCGGAGCCATGAGCGGCTGGGAAATATCGGGTTTGCGGGGGTGAATCGGCTGTCCCGGTGCGAGATTTGCGGAAAATGCGGCAAGCGGGCCGTGGAAGGGTTGTGTGACCATACCCTCCAGGGAGATATGAGTTATGAAGAAACCTATATCCCCGGTACGGAGCCGAAGGAATTCTGTGACTGCCATGAGCAGGTACAGGTCTGTACGGTTTCCGGGAAAAAAGCCGGGATATTCTGCCCCATGACAGGCGTGCAGTGGCAGACATATCTCAAGGCCGGGACGGCAGGAACGGCGGATGAGGCGGCTGTGATACCGGAGGGGCTCATGGAGAGTTCCTGTACAGTGCATGGAAAGTGGTGGAACGGACTGTTTGGATGGGTTAGATAAGGAAGGCGTTTTTTCAAAGGCCGCTCTCTATCGGAGGAATGCAAAAAAGACCGCTGCCTGCGGTCCTTTTTGCATTCCGGACATAAATAATGCAGGAGATGGGACTTGAACCCACACGGTCTTAACGACCACAGGCACCTGAAGCCTGCGCGTCTGCCAATTCCGCCACTCCTGCATATCGTTTCGTTGCTCTCGCAACTCACAAAAGCTATTATACACAGGCATAGGGGGTTTGTCAACAACGAATTGAAAAAAATGTAAAAAATATATCCTCCGTGGTTGAAATGAAAACCCCTTTGTGATAGACTTTTTTAGGTTTTTGTTGACAGGATGTGGAAGAAAGGAAAACGGTGAACGAATGAAAGCATTTCTGATTTTGGAGGATGGACATGTCTTTTCCGGCGTCAGCATCGGCGCGAAAAAGGAGATCATCAGTGAGATCGTGTTCAATACCTCCATGACCGGTTACCTGGAGGTTTTGACCGATCCGTCCTACGCGGGACAGGCGGTCTGTATGACGTATCCCCTGATCGGGAATTACGGGATCTGCTACAGCGACCAGGAATCTATAAGGCCCTGGCCGGACGGGTTCATTGTCCGGGAGCTGTCCAGGATGCCCAGCAATTTCCGCAGTGAGGATACGATCCAGAAATTTCTGAAACGTTTTGATATACCGGGGATCGCCGGCATCGATACCCGTGCCCTCACGAAGCTGCTGCGGGAGAAAGGGACGATGAACGGTATGATCACCACCAATGCAGATTATAAATTAGAAGAAATACTGCCGAGGCTCGCAGCCTACACCACCGGAAACGTGGTGGAACGGGTGACCTGTACGGAGAAAACCGTGTTAAGAGGTGCCGGGAAACGGGTGGCTCTGATGGATTTCGGTGCAAAAAATAATATAGCGAAAAGCCTGAACAGCCGTGGCTGCCAGGTCACTGTGTATCCGGCCCATACTTCCGCCGAGGAAGTGCTTAAGAGTAAGCCCGACGGCATCATGCTCTCCAACGGCCCGGGAGATCCGAAAAACTGCGGCGCTATCATAGAAGAAATACGGAAGCTTTTCGATTCCGGTATTCCCATGTTCGCCATCTGTCTGGGGCATCAGCTCACGGCCCTGGCCATGGGGGCCGATACCTATAAAATGAAATACGGCCATCGGGGCGGCAATCATCCTGTGAAGGATCTGGCCACCGGGAGAGTCTATATTTCCTCCCAGAACCACGGCTATGTGGTGGATACGGAACATCTGGATCCGAAAGTGGCCGTGCCCGCCTTTATCAATGTCAACGACGGCACCAACGAGGGCCTGTCCTATGTGGGGAAACCTGTCTTCACCGTGCAGTTTCACCCGGAGGCGTGCCCCGGGCCCCAGGATTCCGGTTTTCTCTTTGACCGTTTTATAGAAATGATGGGAGGTGACAGGTAATGCCGAAGAATCCTGATATTAAAAAAGTACTGGTGATCGGATCCGGCCCCATCGTGATCGGCCAGGCGGCAGAATTTGACTATGCGGGCACCCAGGCGTGCCGTTCTCTGAAGGAAGAGGGTATCGAGGTGGTGCTCCTAAACTCCAATCCCGCCACGATCATGACGGACAAGGATATCGCCGACCATGTATATATCGAGCCCCTGACCGTGGAGGTGGTGGAGCAGCTGATCCTCAAGGAGAGGCCCGACAGCGTGCTGCCCACCCTGGGCGGCCAGGCGGGGCTGAATCTGGCCATGGAGCTGGAGGAGAGAGGCTTTTTACAGGAACAGGGTGTCCGCCTCATCGGCACCACCGCCCAGACCATCCGCAAGGCGGAGGACAGGCTGGAATTTAAGAGCACCATGGAGAAGATCCACGAGCCCGTGGCGGCTTCCCTGGTGGTGGAGAACGTGGAAGACGGCCTGGCCTTTGCGGCAAAGATCGGCTATCCGGTGGTGCTGCGTCCCGCCTACACCCTGGGCGGCAGCGGCGGCGGCATCGCCAACAATCCCGAGGAGATGGAGGAGATCCTGCAGAACGGGCTGCGTCTCTCCCGGGTGGGACAGGTGCTGGTGGAGCGCTGTATCGCCGGATGGAAAGAAATTGAGTACGAGGTGATGCGTGATGCGGCCGGAAACTGTATTACGGTATGTAATATGGAAAACATTGACCCGGTGGGCGTGCATACAGGGGACAGCATTGTGGTGGCTCCCTCCCAGACTCTGGGGGATAAGGAATACCAGATGCTTCGGACATCAGCGCTTAACATTATCAGTGAGCTGAATATTACCGGTGGCTGTAATGTGCAGTATGCCCTGCATCCGGATACCTTTGAATACTGTGTCATAGAGGTGAACCCCCGTGTCAGCCGTTCCTCCGCCCTGGCCAGTAAGGCGACGGGGTATCCGATTGCCAAGGTTGCGGCGAAGATTGCTCTGGGCTATACTCTGGATGAGATTAAGAATGCAGTCACGAAGAAGACATATGCAAGCTTTGAACCTATGCTTGATTATTGCGTCGTGAAGATTCCGCGTCTTCCTTTTGACAAGTTTATCAGCGCAAAACGTACCCTTACCACACAGATGAAGGCAACAGGCGAGGTTATGAGTATCTGTGATAATTTTGAGGGTGCCTTAATGAAGGCAATCCGTTCCCTGGAGCAGCAT
>DPJQ01000150.1 GCA_003542935.1 Lachnospiraceae bacterium
TTGGACAGGCCGATACCGTGCATGGAAAAAGCTTCCTTTTTAGTTGAGACAGGCAGACCGTCTGCCCTCCAGGCTACCCTGCCCGTAAAATAATTGCTGGTTTCGATCAGGAAAAAACGTCCTTTTCGTTTTCCTGTCAGTGAGATGAAGCGTTTGCCCTTCGGCTCATTTTGACAGGCTTCCAGTGCATTCTGGAGCAGATTCTGAAGAATAATGCCCATATCAAAAGCATCGTACATTTCCGTATCGGGGTAGTGGAAATCTGTCCGGAAACGAATACCTCTGTCCAGGCACTGCTGCCGTTTGTCATTGATGATCACATCGGTGACGGGGTTTCCTGTCTGGAGTGCCAGCTCGAAATCATGCAGGTTTTCGTCCATCTTGGAGATGTAGGCATACAGGTCGGCGTATGCTCTGCTCCGAACCATGCCCCGGATATTGGTCAGATGCCCCCGCATTTCATGTTTCATTTGCCGGACGCGGGTATAGAACTGTTCCATCTCCCGGATGCGTGCCTGGATCGCCCGGGTCTGCTGCCGTTCTACAAAATTGGCGGCTTGTTCTTCTTGTAGCAGAGCCATTCCCTGTTGGAACCGGATGGTCAGACAGGTTCCCATATAGAATAAAAACGCCAGCAGCGGAACTGCTGCCAGAAACGCCGGGTGGCGTTCATAGAGCTGGAGTAAAACACCATCTCCGGGCTCAAACAGCAGCCGGGAGATCATCTGCCCGAACAAGATGCCCATGAGGGGGATCAGGCTGCTGTAGCACAGCTCCCCTCGATGGAGCGGCAGATGCTGTCTGGTCATCTGCCACTGGAGGATATACAACATAACAGCCAGCAGAACGGCATGGCTCAGAAAAAGCATAGTGAGCAGGGCGGCAGAACGAAGAAAAAAGCTGCCTGGCAGTTCAAAAGATATAGGCCAGTGACGATCCGCCAGGAAATACAAGCTCTCTGCCATCAGAGCACTGGAGATTCTGGTATTCCAGAATAGGAGCGTTAATAGAAACGTTGTCGCTTTTTCCAACTCCAGAATCCCGGAGATTGCTGTCAACACTGCCATCAGGAGCAAGCCAGTCGTTCCCTGTGGAGCGCCGCTCCATTCACAGATTCGGTCGACGGCCGGAAAGACTGCGAAAATGAGAAACAGCTTCGGCCGTCGATGCTTTTGCACCGGCAGGAGGGGACGGAAAAATAAGGTTAAGCAGATGGCATACAGAAGGACCGCCCCAAGCTCAAAAATTTTGTTGAAAATCTGGAAACCTGTTTCACTCATAAGGCGGTTCCTCTTTCCAGAAAGCGGAGATATGCCTTGACAAATTCCGGATATTTGTATTTGGAGAGTAGAAGCCGTTCCCCGCTTGCCATGGTTACTTCTGACCGACTGTAACCTTCAATATAAGAGAGATTGGCCAGATATCCCTTGTGGATGCGGAAAAACTGATCCTGCAATTCCGATTCCAGGTCGCGGATTCTGGCGTAGCAGACAAATTCCCCATCCTTCAGATGCAGTATGACTTTATGATTGCTGCTCTCAATATAGTAGATATTGTCAAGGGGGACAGTTCTGTGAGTGTTGGCTGACCGAAACGTAAGGGTGCGGATTTTCTGCGGATTTTTTGGCCCAGCGTAGATCTGTTTTACGGCGCGGGCAAAGACTCTGGCAAATTTTTCCTCATCCACCGGTTTCAGCAGATAGTGGAACGCATCGACATCAAAAGCATCAAACACATATTTCTCATGGCCGGTCACAAAAATAATGACTGGCTGCGAGTGGAGTTTTTTTTGCCGAATCTGCCGGGCCAGGGCCATTCCATTGAGGCCATCGCCAGAAGAGGCGAGCTCTATGTCTAAAAAGAGCAGGTCGATCTTACGGTAATCCCCAAGGTAGTCACCGGCGGAGGCATACTCTACGATTTCACAGGGACAGGGCTGCGTTTGGATCAGGGCAGAGAGATAAGCCCGGGTTTTTGCTTCGTCGTCACAAATGGCTGTTCTTATCATGTAAGTAATCCTCTATATGTTTATTCGTTTGAAAAGGAGTGGGAGTGAAGCGGTTTGACGTAACTGGACAGTTCGATGGCGCAACTGGATAAGGACAATATAACATAAAATTTTAGTAGCGCCCAGTGGGGGAATGGCGGAAAAGGGAAACAGGAGGACAGGAAAAAAACATTGAAATCTTCTTCGTAAAGGGTTATAATAACGAAAAATACATAGGAAATTCTTCGGGGCAGGGTGACGTTTGCCGGGTATTTATGATCCGGTAGGTACGAATTCCCTACCGGCGGTGTATCCCCCATCTATGGATGGAGGGGAAGTCCGCGACCCGCTTTGGCGGCTGAATCGGTGAGATTCCGATACCGACAGTATAGTCTGGATGAGAGAAGAATGCGGCAGATTTTTTGTGCTGTCATCGTTACGCCCCGGACGATTTCGTCCGGGGGTTTTTTTGCTTTACGGTTACCTCACGGGAATTTCCGGAAAAGGAGTGTAAAATTATGAGTAACACAAAATCAAACACAAGATCTCTTGCCATGACAGGTATGCTGTCCGCCATTGCTTTTATTCTAATGTATTTACAGTTTAATGTGCCGCTGATGCCGTCTTTTATCGCTATGGATCTTTCGGAACTCCCGGCCCTCATCGGCTCCTTTGCCCTGGGCCCGGTAAGCGGTGTGGTGATCTGCCTGGTGAAAAATCTTCTGCACCTGATGCGTACTTCTACGGGCGGCGTGGGAGAGCTGTCCAATTTCATCCTGGGGGCGGCCTTTGTTTTTACGGCGGGCATCGTTTATAAGAAAAAGAAAACAAAACAGGGTGCGATGATCGGTTCCCTGGCGGGGGCTGTAGTGATGGCTGTATTCAGTGTGTTTTCCAATTATTTTCTGGTGTATCCGGTGTATACAAATTTCATGCCGATGGAAGCGATTATTTCCGCCTATCAGGCTATAAATCCCCATGTGGATTCTTTGTTGGACTGCCTGATTGTTTTCAATATGCCTTTTACCTTCATCAAGGGTATGATCAGCGTGATCATTACGCTGCTGATTTATAAAAGGCTCTCCCCGATCATCAAGGGGAGCCAGCATATATAAAAATAGCCGTTTCAGGGTAAAAGTTCAGTTCAGGATTTTGCATCTTTCCGGAGGGAAGGCATGTTTTTAAAACTTTCCTTTTTTCCTGTTTGTGTGTATAATATCGTCAGAATATCGATCGCAAAGGAGATATTATGCAGTATACATGGACGGATATCGAGCAGCATGTCGCTGTCTGTACCCATTGCCCGTTGAGCAGGACGAGGCATAAGCCGGTCATGGGGCGCGGAGACCACCAGGCGGATATTATGCTGATTGCCGAGGCTCCCGGAGGACAGGAAGACCAGGAAGGGCTCCCGTTTGTCGGGCGCTCCGGGGAAATATTGGACAGCCTTCTGCGGGATTGTGGATTGGAAAGAAAGAATATTTACATTACCAATATTTTAAAATGTCATCCTCCCGGCAACCGTGACCCAAAAGAAGAGGAGAAAGAAGCCTGTTTCCCTTATCTGAAATATGAGACTTTCCTCTTAAAACCCGGGATCATTGTCTGCCTGGGCCGTGTCGCTGCGCAGCGTATCATTTCACCGGACTTTAAAATCACCAGACAGCATGGCGGCTGGACGTACCGGAAAAACTGTGCCCTGACTGCCACATATCATCCCTCAGCTGTTCTGCGGGATCCTTCCAAGTACGAGATTGTGAAGGCTGATTTCTTTGAGATTGTTAAAAAACAGGCGGAGCTTAAGCAAGTAACAGTTTAGCCCAGGACTTTG
>DPJQ01000204.1 GCA_003542935.1 Lachnospiraceae bacterium
TATTTAGATGTCGGAATATACCCGGCGATTCGCCCTGCAAATTCAGCAAAGTTCTGGGTCTGTAAAAGCACTTTTCCCGGCCCGGTCAGCTTCGTCAAAAACAAACCTTCGCCGCCGAGAAAGATATTCATGCCGCCCTTGATCATCTCAATATCGTATTGCATGCTGCTCTGGAAGCCAACCACATTTCCTGTATCCACTTTCAGTACTTCGCCCGGAGCCAGGTTTTTTTCCACCAGGTTTCCGTCCACTTCAAGGAAGGCCATGCCGTTGCCGGTGAGTTCCTGAAGGATAAAGCCCTCGCCGCCGAAGAAGCCGGAGCGGAGCTTTTTCGTAAATACCACATTCAGATCTACCGAGGACTGGGCACACAGAAAAGCCCCCTTCTGGCAGGTCATGGGGCCGGTTTCCCGCAGATCCAGCGGGTAGATCTCACCGGGTACGGTGGCAGCAAAAGCAATCATGCCGTCTTCCCAGCGGCTGGTATAGGTGGCCATAAACATGGTTTCTCCGGCAAACATGCGGCCGAGCCCTTTCATGAAACCTCCGCGGGTATTTGTGCTCATATCGATGCCCTCGCTCATCCAGCACATGCCGCCGGATTGGGTGTAGACCGATTCGCCGGAACCCAAAAGCATCTCCACAGCAGGCATAACCTGCCCTGTTAATTTGTATTTCATACGTAGATCCCTCCCTGGATTTGATGGTAGCCGTCCGATGGACATCACAATTACGAAACAGCTGGATTTATTATAGCAGATTGCAGAAGAATTGGAAAATCTTTTTTTCGCCTCTTGTCAATTGTGAAAGTATAGTGTAGTATAGGCATATCAGCTGTATGACTGGCGGAAGCAGAACAAACTGCAGGGGAGTACAGCGGAGCAAGCCGACCGCCTGGGCAGCCTGAGGGTTACCCGGGCTTTTTTATGTTGTTGTTTACCAAAGAACAGCGCATAAGTCTGTGTAAAGGAGGAAATTATGCAGAAAGTTTCATTGGCAGCGGATCTTAGCGGGAACGCCTATCCGGGAAGAGGCATCGTCATCGGCAGATCGGAGGATGGAAAATACGCGGTGACAGCTTATTTCATCATGGGACGCAGCGTCAACAGCCGGAACCGGATTTTCGTGGAGGATGGAGAGGGTATCCGCACGGAAGCTTTTGATCCATCCAAACTTGTCGACCCCAGCCTGATCATCTACGCACCGGTACGGGTGCAGGGCAGCCGTATCATCGTGACCAACGGTGACCAGACGGATACGATCTACGATCTGATGGGAAAAGGAAAGACCTTTGAAGAAGCTCTGCGCACCCGTGGTTTTGAGCCGGACGCTCCCAACTATACGCCGCGTATTTCGGGTGTCATGCAGATCGAAGGAGGTTCCTACAGTTTTGCCATGTCGATTTTAAAGAGTGCCGAGGGTAATCCTGAATACTGTAATCGTTACACTTACGCCTACTCCGGCTGTCCGGCCGGTGAAGGGCGTTTCATCCACACTTATATGTCGGACGGAGATCCGCTGCCCAGCTATGAGGGCGATCCGACCAGGGTGGATATCCGTGGTGATATCGATGCATTCACGGAACTGGTGTGGAACAACCTGAACGAAGAGAACAAGGTCTCCCTGTTTGTCCGCTATATCGATATCGAGACAGGAGAGACCCGGACCCGCATTGTCAATAAAAATATATAGGAGGAAACAGCGGATGAAAGAACTTGCGTTAAAATACGGATGCAACCCCAACCAGAAACCTTCCCGGATTTTCGTGGAGAACGGTGAGCTGCCGATCCGGGTGCTGAACGGCAAACCGGGATATATCAATTTCATGGATGCTTTAAACGGCTGGCAGCTGGTGAGCGAGCTGAAAGCAGCCTGTGGGCTTCCCGCGGCGACTTCCTTCAAACATGTATCCCCGGCGGGGGCGGCCGTGGGCCTGAAGTTGAATGAAGTGGAACGGAAAATTTACTGGGTAGACGATATGGGTGATCTGTCGCCTTTGGCGTCGGCCTATGCCAGGGCCCGCGGGGCAGACCGCATGTCCTCTTTTGGAGATTTTGTTTCTCTGTCGGATGTCTGTGATGTAGATACGGCGAAACTGATCAAACGGGAAGTGTCCGACGGCGTTATCGCACCTGGCTATGAGCCGGAGGCCCTGGAGATTCTGAAAGCAAAAAAGAAGGGCAATTACAATGTGATCCAGATCGACCCGGATTACAGGCCTGATCCTATCGAGCACAAGCAGGTGTTCGGTATTACCTTTGAGCAGGGCAGGAATGAGATGCCCATCGACGAGGCTTTTCTCGGAAAGATCGTGACGGAAAAAACCGAGCTGTCCGAGGATGCCAAAAGGGATCTTCTGATCGCTATGATCACTTTGAAATACACCCAGTCTAATTCCGTGTGCTATGTGAAAGGCGGCCAGGCCATCGGTATTGGCGCCGGACAGCAGTCGCGTATTCACTGCACCCGTCTGGCCGGCCAGAAAGCGGATAACTGGCTTCTGCGCCAGTGTCCGAAAGTGCTGAATCTGCCCTTTAAAGAGGGCGTGGCCAGACCAAACAGGGACAACGCTATTGACGTATACATGAGTGAGGATTATATGGATGTACTGGCGGACGGTGAGTGGCAGAAAGTGTTCTCCGAGAAACCGGAGCCGCTGACCCGCGAGGAAAAGAGAGAGTGGCTGAATCAGATGGACGGTGTGGCCCTGGGTTCTGACGCTTTCTTCCCCTTTGATGACAACGTGGAGCGGGCTCACAGAAGCGGTGTCAAATATATCGCGCAGCCCGGCGGTTCTATTCGTGACGATCTGGTTATTGAGGCGTGCAACAAGCATGGTATGGTGATGTATTTCACCGGTATGCGCTTGTTCCATCACTGATTTTGCGGTGCCATTATAGCATAGAATGAACACAGAGGGGGCCTTTGGGCCTCCTTACTTTTGGAGAGACGGGAACTGTGCCATGTTGGGATCGATCCTATGCACTTTCTCTTTGGCGTTTTTCAACAAAGAACATACTTTTTCAGGAAAATTGTTCTACCTTCAAATATTACGAAAATAGAAAAAAGCCGCTTGCAAAAGATGGATTGTGTGTTACAATAATGTTACGAAATAATGAAGGTGGCAGTATGAATAATTACGAGGCAATATTTGCGAGAAAATCGGTCAGGCATTATTTAATGGAAGAATTGCCGGCGGAGACGCTGGATCAGATAGAGATTTACAGCCGGGAAGTACTGTCTCTTTTTGGGGGGATGGAGACAGAGTGCCGGGTGATCAGCCGCAGCGACAGGGCTGTGGGTGCGTCCGGTATGTTTTCCGTGACAGCGCCTTATTATCTGGCGCTTTATTCCGAACCTCATGATAAATCCCTGATGAATGCCGGTTTTATCATGGAGCAGATCGCTCTGTATATGTGTACAATCGGACTGGGAACCTGTTTCATCGGACGAAATATATTAAAGAAAAGCTGGCAGGTACACAGAGATAAAGAGTTTGCGGTTTTGCTGGCCTTTGGCAAGAGCCGGGATTCCCATGTGCGTAAACCGATCGAGGCCAGACGCATGGGGATGGATGAGCTGTGTGTATATAAAGAAGTGCCGCGGCAGTGGATGAAACAGCTTTTAGAAGCAGCCAGGATGGCACCGTCCAGCATGAATTCGCAGCCCTGGCGTTTTGTGGTTTATGACAACCGCATCCATATTTTTTCAAAGAAACGGGGCTCCGATGAGCTGAACCGTCTGGAGGAGCTGAATTTCGGTATCATGTTTGCAAATATGATGGTGGTGGCGGAGGAACTGTGGTTGGATGTGGATTTGATTCGTCTGGATGAATTAAGTCAGAAGAATTTTCCCAATAATCAGTATGTCTTAAGTGCAATTCTTCGTCCATAAATAAATTTTTGTTGACAAAAGAATTTGTTTATAGTATAGTATCTTTGTTCGAAAGAACAGAGAGATGCACGAGTGGCTCAGTGGTGG
>DPJQ01000118.1:0-1659 GCA_003542935.1 Lachnospiraceae bacterium
ATCATGTTCTCCCGCAGCCACGCAGCGAGTTCGTGGCTCGGGTGTGAAAAGTAACAAACACTGCCGTCGGCCACAACGATTCCGGCCATATATATTGACAGAAACCAAAATGTGCTTTATCCTTTTAACCAGGACGTGTTGAACCATCCATTTCTGCCATCCGCACATCCCGCAAATAGCGGCGTGCATCCGGCAGATAACATGGCTCCGTACGCTCTGGGAAAATAACGGCCTAAATTCATTTCACAAGGGAGAATCTATTCTATGAAAACGATTAAAGCGAGACCTATTACTGTAGAAAATTTCCACATTTACGGAGATTTTGTTAATCTCCTGAACCCCACAGGCCCCCACTTGGGTGATTTTTACCGTGATCCCGTACACATGCATGTGTCGGGAAATATGGCCCTCACATTTTCTCCGTTGGTTGTACACAAACCGGAGAAACCCGTCATCTCTCAGGTGGAGTACCACAATACGACACAGGAAGCATGCCTCTGTCTGGATGACGATACGATCATCCATGTCGCACCGGCGAGCAAAGAGCCCGTTCCCGAACAGACAGAAGCCTTTCTGGTACCGAAAGGTACCCTGGTGCGGATCCACACCGGCGTATGGCATTTCAGCCTGATTCCGGTCAATAAAGAAACTGCCCATGTCCTGATCGTTCTTCCTGAGAGAATATACAATAATGACTGTGTCGTGGTCGATTATACAGAGGAGCAGCAAATGGAAATCGTATTATAAACCGGGCGGAAGAACAGAGTACCCTTCATCTGCCACAATAAAGAACAGGCCGTTTCATTTCTCCTTGATGAAAAAAGGAAAATGAAACGGCTCATTTTTATTTCCCGGAAAGTTCTTTCATAAAATAAAACTGGCTATACTCCCCAAAACAGGGGTTGATTTCCAGCAGCTGTGTATAGCCCAGCGATCTGTAAAAACCCGGTGCCTGGAAACTGTAAGTATTCAGCAGCACACGTTTCAGGCCATCACGCAGGGCAAGCTCTTCCACATGCGCAAGCAGCCGACGGCCATATCCCTTTCCGCGGCAGGATTCCTTCACAAACAGGAACTCCACCTCCAAAGTATCAAACGTACTTTCCGCCACAATTCCCGCTACGGGCTTCCCCCTTTCCGAAATATGAAAATTATATTCTTTGAAATCCCGCATATACCGGGCATTATATTGCTGCAGCATCCGGTGTATGGCATCATTTTCTCCGGCAGTATTTTGTTGAATTGAAATTTGTTCCATAATCTTTTCTCTCCGGTTTCACAGTATATTTTGTTGTACCCTTCCAAACCCTTCCTTGATTTTCCAGATAAATCCACATGGCCGCCCGTTGCGGCAGCTAAAAAATCAAAGTCACTGAACAAATCTTTTGTAATGTGACATATAGCATCTCCAATGACTTTGTACTGCCATCGTATCACATAAATGCTGCGAAGGCAATGGCCCTTGTCTCCGAGACCACTGTCCTGATACCGGAAAATGTCACTATTAATAATGACATTTTTTATACAACTCACCCAATGATTTTTCAGATATTTTTTTCATAAATATGGTATACTATAGACAATATCTTATACATCGTTACTTTTCACGGCCCGAGGCCGCTCAAAGTAACGATTCGGGGCGGCATTCCGAGTTTTGCT
>DPJQ01000118.1:1961-3626 GCA_003542935.1 Lachnospiraceae bacterium
CGCCCCTCACTCCTGAATCATGTTCTCACGGAATGCGCAGTACACCGAAAGTATCCTTTAGGAAATGCGCATTCCTGATCCATGAAAAGTAACTATACATCACTATCAAACATTTCCAGGAGGAACTACTTATGATTGACACTTGGAATTCCCTTCCCAAACCCGACAGTGAAGAGATCCGCCAACGGCTGGAAACGGCCCATAGCAGACTGTTCGCCCAGCAGATGCAGATGAAGGAGAACCGTTTGCCCGTACTCGTTCTTTTTGAGGGCTGGGGCGCCGCAGGTAAAGGCACGATCCTGGGCAAGGTCATCCGGAATCTGGATCCCCGTTTCTTCACGGCGGTCTCCATGCATGATCCCACTGAGGATGAGCGGCGCAAACCCTTCCTCAGCCGCTATTTCACCCAGATACCCGAGGCCGGACATTTTGAATTCCTGGATTCCGGCTGGATGTCCGAGATCATCAAGGACAGGCTGTTTGGCCTCCTCAGCGCCAAAGAGTACAAAAACCGTATCGGCAGCGTCCGCCGTTTCGAGCGCTCCCTGACCGACAACGGCTACCTGGTACTGAAATTCTTCTTCCATATCCCGAAAAAGGAACAGAAGAAACGCCTGCAACTCCTGCTCTCCAATCCCCATACTGCCTGGCAGGTGGATGACTACGATCTCTGGGAAAATAAACACTACAGCAAATGCCGCGATGCCTTTGACACTTTCCTGGAGGACACCAGTTCCTCATCCGCGCCCTGGTATGTACTGGACGCCCGCTCCCGCAAATGGGCGGAGCTACAGGTGGTGGAGACCCTGGTGACTGCCATCGATATCGCGCTGAAAAACCACGCGCTGACCGTGCCGCTGATCCAGAACATCTTCCCGCTGCAGAAGATGCCAAAGCTTGCCGAAATCGACCTGGACAAAACCATCGAGCCTGAAGCATATAAAGAAGAGCTCAAAAGGCTGCAGGCCCGTCTGCGGACGCTGCATAATCAGGCTTATCTCCGGGATATCCCTATTGTGATCGCCTATGAAGGCTGGGATGCCGCGGGCAAAGGCGGAAATATCAAACGCCTGACCGCCGCCCTGGATCCCCGGGGCTACGAAGTACACCCCATTGCCAGCCCCCAGCCCTTTGAGAAGAGCCGTCATCACCTGTGGCGTTTCTGGACCCGGCTTCCCAAGACCGGCCATTTTGCGATTTTTGACCGCACCTGGTATGGCCGCGTGATGGTGGAACGCCTGGAAGGCTTCTGCTCGGAGAACGACTGGCAGAGAGCCTACAATGAGATCAACGAATTCGAGAAAGAACTCACCGACTGGGGCGCCATCGTCATCAAATTCTGGGTACACATCGACAAAGATACCCAACTGGCCCGCTTCACCGACCGGCAGAACAATCCGGAAAAACAGTGGAAGATCACCGACGAAGACTGGCGCAACAGAGAGAAGTGGGATGCCTATGAGAGCGCCATCGACGAGATGATCGCCAAGACCAGCACCACCTACGCGCCGTGGTATATCCTTGAATCCAACGATAAACGATACGCCCGCATCAAAGCGCTGAAAGTGGTTATCGCGGCCCTGGAGGACGCGCTGGGCAATGCATGAGATTTCGGCTGTTTATATAGACAGCCCTCCGCATCCGGTTACTGTTCACTCCGTGACC
>DPJQ01000079.1:0-1022 GCA_003542935.1 Lachnospiraceae bacterium
TCATAAGTTTACAGCTCCTTCAAATATCATTTTCTTGCCAGTTGAAGATCTACGCCGCCCGGCCAAAATCAATGATGGAAACTTCCTGCGTCATTCTTTTTGCTGTCTCTATCACTTGCTCCAACCGCCGCACGACATCGCCGGTATACATGACCTCGCTGCACTCGGTACACTTGTAGCAGGGCACATTCCGTACAATAATCAGGCACGTTCCCAAGTCTGTTACGCTGGTGGTAAACCCTTTCTCAGTCACCGCCCCACAGATCTGGCACATCATGGTCAACACCCCTTCTTCGTCCGAAAATCCGCTTCCCAAATATTATTGTCCGGGTAATATGCAGTTATCAGATAAATCCATTCAGCATCATGGCTTACCACTGTATGGACAGCCCTTCCGGTTTCTGTTGCACCTAAAATCAAGCAGCTGGGGAGAGGTCTGTCATCCTCATATTGTTTGATAATTTCACCGGACTCAATACACTTCATGATATCGCCAATTGTGATTCCACGCTCAACCAATCGCCGTCTGGCGTGCTCTGTAACCGCGATCCGCTCAGCCTTATTCATACTTCTCAAATGGTCAATATCTATCCCCATTTTATCACGTTCGATCACAGCTCCTTCAAAATTTCCTTCCGTTTTTCCTCAAACTCGTTGGCGGTGATGAGGCGCTTCTCCCGCAGGTCCTCCAGCTGCTTCAGGCGCTCCTCGGCGCTGGGCTGGGCGGCGGCGGAAGACGGGGCAGCACCTTCGGTCCGGCCTCCGGCCTCCTCGTCTTCAATACTGATTTCCGGCCCGATGTATTTGGAACCGAACGCACGGTAAAGACTCAATCCCGTGCTTCCGGCGGCGAGCAGCGTCCACAGGATCCCGAACGGGCCGAAGGTGGGGATGGCCACAAACAGCCCGATGAGGACAAAGATAACTCCCACAACACCGGCAAATACCGACTCACCCTTGCTGGGCCGGTAGGTGACCCGTCTGCGTCTCCGGTTCATTCTGTCCGCCTCCTTTTGCGTCCC
>DPJQ01000079.1:1404-3068 GCA_003542935.1 Lachnospiraceae bacterium
GTAGGCCTCGCTGTAATCGCCGGCCTCATTCACGATGTTCATAAGCGTATTCATCCGGGCGTTGAGAGAGTCCACCTTACTGGTGTAGAGCTTCATGCTCCCTTCCGCGATGGCGCCGGTGAACACCTTCGCCTGCTCCTCCTCGCTGCCCATCGCCTCAATCAGTTCCTCATAGGCGGTTTTGAATCCGTCGAACAGGGGAGCGATTGTCGTGGTGTCGATTACGGGAAGCACAAATTCTGCGTTGGGGTCCGCCGCGGACGCCGCCGCGTCATACTGGTCCCAAATCTCGTCCAGGATATCCCCGCTGTTATTGATCATGATGCTGGAGTAGTAGAGGATCATATCGCCGTTCTTTTTCAGATCCTCCAGGTCCTCATCCCGCAATCCCTTGTCCAGCTCGTCCATCGCGTCTATGAACTCGCCGTAATAAGTGGCAACAATCTGGAACGGTTCCCAGATGGCAGCGTGGATCTCCGGCGCTTTGGCCAGGCCGTCCTCCTCGTACTCGTTGAACTGCGTGTAGCCCGACAGGTCCTCAATGGCCTCCATCAGCTTCAGCGGGCTGTCCCCCAGGGCCCGCACGGCGGCGTCCGCCCTGGCGTAGGAGGGTTCCTTGTCCACATAATCCAGGGATTCCTCCACCTTATAAGTGTTGGCGATGTAAAAGTCCGCCGCTTCCTTGATATTGGCGTAGTCCCCGCCCTCCATCAGGGCGAAGTCCTGGGTAAACTCCACGTTGGAAAAGTACACGTCCAGGATATCCAGCATATCGGACATCTTATCCGACAGATCCAGATATGCGTTAAATTTGCTGTAGTCCTTGGGGGCGTCCTCGGGCGGGACGCTCTCACTTTCCGTCTCCGTCTCCGACGGACTGGGGGAGGGATTTTTCTCCCCGGCGTCCTCCCCGCCGCAGCCGGACAGCAGCAGGGCGGCGCTCAGCCCAAGGGCAAGCATACGAATCAGATTTTTGTGTCTCATGATCGGTCAGTCCTTTCTTTTTGTCATCCTTGCGGGGGTGGCTCCTATATCTCCTCCAACAGGTCATCAAAAACATCCTCCAGCCTGATGGTCAGGTCATCGTACAGGCTGCACTGAAACTCCGAAATGATATTCTTCCGGTCCTTTTCCTTCAACTCCCGCAGAATCTCCTCCGGCACAAGGGAATATGCCCCATCCAGCCGGAAATGCCCCTCCTCCAGGAGATAGACCTCCACGGTCTTTTCTTTCTGGCTGACGATCCAGTACTCCCGCACGCCGCACTTTTCGTACATATCCTTCTTGTAGCCCCGGTCCCGCTTGGCTGTGCCCAGGGAGAGCACCTCCACCACCAGGTCGGGCGCGCCGTGGATGCCGTTCCACTTGATCTTGCTCCGGTCGCACACCACCATCATATCGGGGACAAACACATCGTTCTCTGTCAGGTACACATCGGTGCCGTTCATGAAAGGTTTACATCTTTTTTTTTCCAAATAGCGGTCAAAAATGCGGAAAATATTGCTTAAAATAGAATTGTGATTCACGTTGGGGCTGGGCGCCATCAGTACCACCTGCCCATTGTGCACCTCCTCCCGCCGGGGGTCGCAGGTATCCTCCTGACAGGCCAGATTGCTGTTCATACCGAAGCTCCTTTCTCAATGCGAATCAAGGGTTGAATGTGG
>DPJQ01000071.1 GCA_003542935.1 Lachnospiraceae bacterium
AAAGCAGCCGTCGGCGGCTTTTCTGTACGTCTGCGCACAAATAAAATCCTGTTATACGTCGGATATATCTGAAAAAATGTCGGATAAACTCCTGAAAATATGACGGATATAAATGAAAATAAGTTGTATTCATTCCGGTCATGTAAATGTAAAATGGTATAAAACCGAGAGAAACACGGAGGTACAGGATGAAAAAAATAAATTTTAACGAGGGATGGAAGGTATGGAAGGACCTGGATCCCTTTGAACTGGTATTCCGGGTGCTGGACGATGCGGAGGATGTGGAACTGCCCCATGACGCCATGTTCCACGAAAAGCAGAAGCAGGGAGCGGAAAACGGCGGATTTACCGGCAATATTGACGCAGGTGAGTATAAATATTATAAACAGTTTTATGTCCCGGAGGAGTACCGGGGCGGCCATGTGATGCTGCAGTTCGAGGGGATATACCGTAATGCCAGCGTGTTTATCAATCAATCCAGGGTGGGAGAGAGTGCTTATGGCTATACCGACTTTACCGTAGACATCGGGGACTATCTGAAATACGGTGAGAAAAACGATGTCCTGGTGGCCGTCAAATGCGGCACTAGGAGCAGCCGCTGGTACAGCGGGGCAGGGATCTATCGGGATGTCTGGATGATCCGTGGGGGAAGCCTTTATGTAAAGCCATATGAGCTTCGCATGACGACTCTGGACGTGGATGCGGACGGCGCATTGGTATGCGTGTCTGCCCGGATCCATAACGACAGCCTGTCGGCCGGTACCGTGCAGGTACATGTGGTTATTCAGGATACGGACGGCAGCGCCGCGGCTGACCGGACGTATCCTGTACGGATCGGCAGCCGCCAGACCCTGGATTTCCGGAAAAATATCTACATTGACCATGCAAAGCTCTGGGACGAATTCGCCCCTCATCTCTATCGGGTGCAGTTTACGGTGGCGAATGGGAAGGAAATGCCGGATACGGCGGAGATCACATCCGGTATCAGAAAGCTTTCTGTAGACAGCCGCCATGGCCTCAGGGTCAATGGAAAGGAGGTAAAACTCCGCGGCGCCTGTATCCATCACGACCAGGGGCTTCTGGGCGCGGCCACCTATGACGATTATGAGTACCGCAGGGTGAAACGGCTGAAAGAGGCGGGTTTCAATGCCGTCCGTTCCGCCCATAATCCGGCATCCCAGGCCCTGCTTAGGGCCTGTGACCGGCTGGGGGTCTACGTCATGGACGAGCTGGTGGATGTGTGGAATAAAAGTAAAGTGAGTTACGATTACTCGGTGGATTTCGCACGCAATTGGGAAAAGGATATCGAACATATGGTGGCAGATGATTACAATCATCCGTCGGTGGTTCTGTATTCTACCGGGAATGAGATCTTTGAGATCTGTACCGAGAAAGGTATGGAAACCAGCCGTATGTTGAGCGACAAATTCCACGAGCTGGATGCCACCAGATTTACGACGAATGGGATCAACGGCGCTTTTGCCGCCGGGGATGATCTGGCCAGGATCGTGGATGATATCACCGATGGAAAAGCGGATACCGGTCAGGGGGATGTCAATGTGTTTATGGCAGCGCTGGAGACGGATATGCCGGGAATCGTATCCCATCCCATTCTTGGAGATATCCTGGAGAAGCTGGAAACCACCATGGACATCATGGGCTACAATTATATGACCGCCAGATATCGGATGGATGCGGACAGGTATCCGGACCGCGTGATGGTGGGAACCGAAACCTATCCCAAGCAGATCGCGGAAAACTGGGAGGTCATCACCGGATGCCCGGCTGTGATCGGTGATTTTACCTGGACGGGATGGGATTATCTGGGGGAAGTATCTTCGGTATGCCCGGATCTTATGAATACCGGCGGAGATATCTCACTCACCGGCCACCGCCGCCCGACTTCTTATTACAGAGAGATCGTATTCGGCCTGACAAAGAAGCCGTGCATCGCGATTCAGGATCCTGCGAGATACGGCATTCCGCGCAACTTCGGCCCCTGGTGCTACACGGACTGCACCTTCAATTATTCTTATGAGGGGCAGGAGGGAAAACCTGTCATGATACAGGTATACGGCGGCGGGGACAGCGTGGAGCTGTTTCTAAATGGGAAGTCGCTGGGGGTGCAGCCCTGCGGCAAAGAGACTGGCTTTGAGACACAATATCATACCGTATACGAACCGGGCAAGCTGACGGCAGTTGCCTATGAGGACGGCGCAGAGATCGGGCGCACTTCCCTTGAGACAGCCGGGAAAGCTGCCAAACTTGCCCTGCACACGGAAAAATATGAGACACTGGCATTCGTGGACATAGATGTATTGGATAAAGACGGAATCCCGGCGGCGGGTTCCAGGGCGTCATTGTCCATCCAGGTGACGGGCCCGGCAGAACTTCTGGCTTTCGGGGGCGTGGGCGCACTCCACAAAAAAGGATACGAGCTTCCGGAGACCACCGCGGGGGAAGGACATGCGCTGGCGATTCTGAAAATTGAAAAAGAAGGAGAACAGATTTCCGTCACGGTTGACGGAGAAGGGATCGAGAGAGCACAGGTGAAGCTGTAGAGGGAGATTACAAAATGATCATTACGAATTTACGTGTCAATCATATCAAAGAACCAAAGGGATACCGCTATGATCCCGTTTCTTTTTCCTGGAAAGTGGAGGAGGAAGGGGAAGCAAAAGAACAAAAAACAGCGAGGATCCGGATAAAGAAGGGGAAGGAAACCGTATACGACAGCGGTGAGGACGAAAAGGCGGACAGTCTGGATTATCCCGTACGGTTTGAACCGGAGCCAAGGTGCCGGTATGACTGGACAGTGAGCGTGACTGCCGACAACGGAGAAAAAGCGGAGGCTTCCAGCTATTTTGAGACAGGGAAACTTAAAGAGCCATGGCAGGCCCGGTGGATCACGCCGGGAGGTAAGACCGCAGACACAGACACCATGGCAGGCTATATCCTGGAAAAGACTTTCCAAGTGAGGGAGGGGAAGGATGCGCGTCTGTATATCTGCGGGCTGGGCGTTTATGAATGCTATATCAATGGGCGGAAAGTGGGCGATGAGTATCTGGCGCC
>DPJQ01000128.1:0-4435 GCA_003542935.1 Lachnospiraceae bacterium
TATGCTGGGAAAGCCGAAGGAGCTGTATATATCCAGCTATTTTGCGGCAAAGCGGTTCGTGATTGACGAGGTAATCCGATATGAGAACTCCTACCCATATGTAATCGGCCTGGTGCTGCGGACGACAAAAAATATCGGCAATGTGGATGTGCGGCACAGACAGCGGGAGGTGGGACATTCCGGCTATACGATGAAGTCACTGATGGGACTGTGGTTTAACGGCTTTACGGCCTTTTCCATCCAGCCCCTGCGGTTTGCCACGATGGTGGGTATTTTCTGCGCGGCCAGCGGATTTTTATACGGGATTTATACGATTGTCAAGCGGCTGCTGAATCCGGCGGTGCCGCTGGGCTTCAGCTCGCTGATGTCGGCGGTGGTATTTCTGGGCGGTATGATTATGCTCATGCTGGGATTGATCGGCGAATATGTGGGAAGAATTTATATCAGCCTGAACAATTCCCCTCAGTATGTGATCCGGGAAGTGATCGGGCGAAAAGGTAATGCGGATGAAGAGTAAATTGACGGAAAAGAGAGAAAAGGGGATTCTGGGAGTTGCTGCGGTTTTCTTTTTTCTTCTCTATCTTTCTTTATGTTTCAATAATAATGTGTGGACGGACGAAGCCTTTACCATTGAGCTGCTGAAGTCGGATATGAGCGGTATCGTACAGGGAACGGCTTCCGATGTGCATCCGCCGCTCTATTATCTGATCACAAAGTGTTTTACCTATGTACTGGGAGACAGCCTTCTGGCCCTGAAGCTCGTATCCATCGTGCCCATGATACTCTGTATGACATGGGGGGCCTGTATGATCCGGCGGCGGTTCGGATTTCGGGCGGCGCTCCTGTTTGATTTTTTCCTGGGAGCCATCCCCTGTACAATGGAATATGCCGTGCAGATACGGATGTATTCCTGGGCCATTTTTTTTATTACTTTTATGGGACTGTGGGCCTATGAGGCATACGCGGAAAATAGATGGCTGTATTTTGCCGGTGTTGCGGTGACTTCTACGGCGGCGGCATATACGCACTATTTTGCTTTCGTATCGGCCATCTGGATCTATGGTTTTCTGTTTCTTGCTCTGGTCTTTACGTCCGGAAAGCGTAAGGGGCTGGTGAAATGGCTTGTCTCGGTGCTGGCTTCGCTTGTTTGCTACGTTCCCTGGATGCCCTATATGAAAATTCAGGTTAAAGGGGTATCGAGAAGCTATTGGATCGAAGAGATCACAGGGAAAACGGTGAAAGAATTTTTCCCGTTTTTATTCGATATGGACATTCCCTGGACGACGGCCGTCTGGTTGATTATCCTTGCCGTGGGAATTGCTTTCGCCGTATACAGGGTCTGCAAAAAAGAGAAGCGGGAAGGGATATTTGCGCTCCTGTGTCTGGCCACGCCGGTGCTGACTGCCGTGACCGGCGTCGTGATGTCCAGTCTGATCCGGCCCATCTTTATCGTGCGCTATCTCTTGCCGTGTATGGGGCTGGTGGCGCTGTTTCTGGCCGTTTCCCTGGGGAAATATCTGGACAGGCTCACTTTTCCGGCGCTGCTGCTTTTTCTGTTTTGTGCGGTGCTGACCGATTACGGACAGTCGGTATACCGGGAATACGAGTGGACCCATACAAAAGAAACCGAAGAATTTCTGGCGGAAAACGTAAAAGAGGGCGACATCATTGCCTACAATTACGAAAGCTATAAGCTGATTTATGACTATTACTGGAATGATGAAGAAAAGGTGGTCTGGCAGGATATAGATCTGGACAGTGCAGAGTACCGTACCATATGGCTGCTGGATACGATATACTGGCCCACGCCTACGGATGAGTATCTGGCGCAGCATGGCTGGCAGCGGGAGTATATGGGCAACTACGGCATCGAACACAATGATTTTAAAATCTATAAAATTACGAGAACAGAGGCAGAAGCTCTATGACAGGGAAGAGAAAAGGATCTGTGGGAAGATACCTGACAGCGGTCTGTGTCGCCGCCTGCTGGCTCCTGGTCTGGCCGGTGGGGATATGGAAGGACGAAAAAATATCCAGGACCGCCGCGGATTACAGCCAAAATACGGGCCCCATCGGAGAAGTGGCGGCGATTCAGGAGTTTATTCCCCAGTATGATGATATCAAATCCATCGGCGTGGATATCGGAAAACTGGACGGACAGGCGAACCAGGGAACTCTTTATCTGCATTTTTTTGACGAAAATCTGGTGGAATTTGCCAAGGTGCCCCAGGATATCAGCCAGATGCGCGACGGGGAGCTGACGGATATACCGGTGGATATGAAGCTGGAAGCGGGGAAACGGTACTATCTGAGTATTCAGTGCGAGGACTATGGGGAGATGCCTCCGATTCTGCACTACCGCTCCCTGTCAGGGAACGGCCCCTCAGAGAACCTGCATTTTTATTACGGACCCGTCGTCATAGAAGATGCCAGCGCCAATATTCGTTACATTTACAAGATTCCGCTGAACCCGGTACAGATTTTATTTTATGACAGTCTGATCCTTCTTTTGGGTGTGATCGCATACAGCCTGCTCGGCAAGAACGGCAGGGGCAGTGAAGAGAGGGAATCGTTTGGGAAGAACAGATGAAAAACATAAAATGAAAAAAGAAAAGAGAATAAAACAGGGGACCACGCTTTGCCTGTTGCTTGCAGCTGCGGTTTTCTTTTACTTTGCAGTGATCCGCAATGTATTCGGCGGGACGGTCTGGGATGTGGGCATCTATGGCCTGGGATGTGTGATATTTGCCGCCGTTCTGGGCATCTGGCTCTGGCAGCTGCCTCTCCTGGATATGCTGGAGAAGATAAAGACGGAGGACGTCCAGAGGGATGCGGTGCAGATATGCTGTTTTGCCTGCATTTGCCTGATGACGCTCTATTACTATAATTCCGGCAGCGAATACGGACATTCCGTGGGTACGAGGGTCATGAACTGCGCTTTCGGCATTGCCCTTTTGTGTATGTGTAAACGGGAGGAGCTGCAAAGGCGCCTGACCGGTTATGTACAGCTTTGCCTGGCGGCTCTTTTTATCGCAGGCACCTTTCTGGAGAGCCGGGACAGCAAGGAGACGGTCCTGTATGTCCTCAGCGGCATCACCGTCTGGATTTACTGCAGGCTCCTGGGCAGCAGGGGCGCTTTGATCGGATGGAGAGAGATACGCAGACGGATCACTCCCTATGGCTGGCTTGTATTTGCGTTTTTTGCAGGGCTGGTTATTTTCCGCAATACGAGAACCTGGCCTTTTTCCGTCGTGATTCCGTTCGGCTGGCTCTATCTGTACCGTTTCGATACGAAGAAGATGAACCGGCTCTTGAAAAATTACTGCTACGGGTGTATTCTTGCATTTTGGATGATGGCAGGGAGCGGCGCTCTGTTTCGCCCCTATTATAGCTTTGAATTTATCCGCTATCCCGGGTGGTTTTCTTCCGTGGCAACGGCGGGACTGTTCTGGATGCTGGTCATAGCCTGTACGGTCAGCTGCATTCTGGCAAAGGTGCGGAAGGGAGAAAGGATTTCCGTCCGCAGTATCTATTTTGAATGGATTACACTGGGAGCGGCGGGAACCTATCTGTTTATGACATTGTCCAGGACGGCGGCGCTTTCCGTGGCGGTTTTTTGGTTTTTGGCATTTGTGCTGGCGGAGCTCTGTTATTACCGGGACAGCCTGAAGGGGATGCTGGCAAAGATTTTTCTTGTTGTGAGTCCCGTGCTTTTCGTATTTCCGGCAGTCTATACGGTGACCCGGTGCGTTCCTGCCATTGTGGGCAGGCCTGTATGGATTACGGGAGCGGAATGGTTCAGTGACAGAATCGAAAAAAGAGAACCCGTGGATTCCACGAAATTTATGAATATCGCCCAGCTGGGCGAGACCTTTCTGGAAAAATGGGTGGGCCTTGACATCAATCTGACGGAAATCGCCGGTTCCGTCAGCGGCCCCGGCAATGCGGTGACGGAAGAAAACGGAGAGACCGTTTATCAGGACAATGTAGTAGGAACAACGGAAATTGACGGGCAGGTGTATTCCGTAAAGGATTATACCTTTCACAATCCCGATGAGGGCGATGTGTCTAACGGCAGATTCGAACTTTTCGAGATTTATACGAGTCATTTGAACATGACGGGACATGATTCTATGCTTGTAGAAGACGTAGATAAGAATATTACGCTGTATCATGCCCATAATTCTTATATACAGACTGCCTATGACCATGGGATTCCCACCGGCATTTTATTTATTCTTGTAGTAGTGGCGGGAGTGGCGGTCAGCGGGGTATATTACAGAAGAAACTGCCGGGAGGTAAATTTTGCCGTTTATCCTTTCGTCGTGATACTGTCGTTTATGATTTCGGGGATAACGGAATGGATTTTTCATCCCAGCATTCCCATCGGCTTTGCATTTCTCGTGGCGCTGACGCCTCTCGTTGCCGCAGCAGA
>DPJQ01000128.1:4722-6241 GCA_003542935.1 Lachnospiraceae bacterium
GCCTCTCGTTGCCGCAGCAGAGCCGGCAGAAAGAGCATGAGAGCCCCGGCTGCAGAGTGCGCGGGCCCTGTGCGGAATCTGGAAGGATGGTTATGAAAAAGATTATTAACTATAAACTGGTGACAAGAAGGGCATTCCTGCTTGCCTATGATGTGATAGCCGTGTGCTGCAGCAACTTTCTGGCACTTCTGCTGCGGTATGAATTTCAGCTGGATGACATACCGGGATATTTTATCAATGCCATATGGGATCATCTGCCCATCAGCATATTGATAACGCTGGCGCTGTTTTATCTGTTCCGGCTCTATCACAGTCTCTGGGCCTATGCGGGCGTCAGCGAGATGCAGAATATTATCGTGGCTTCTTTTGCCAGCGCGGCCCTGCAGGGGCTTACGCTGCTGATCTTTGACAGGGACGTGCCGAAGAGCTATTATTTTTTCAACGCATTCTTGCTGGTAGGGGCGACGATGATGAGCCGGTTCGCCTATCGGTTTGCCAGGGAAAAAAGACGCAGACGGCACAATAAAAACAACGGCGTGTCGGTGATGATCGTGGGAGCCGGGGATGCGGGGAATACCATCATCAAAGAGATCAATTCCAGCTATTTCAGCACGATGCATATCCGGGCGATTATAGACGACGATCCCCAGAAGCAGGGCAGATATATCCAGGGCATCAAAGTCGTGGGCGGAAGAGACAAGATTATAGAAAATGCGGCCTTGCTGGGCATCGACGAGATCATTATCGCCATACCGTCGGCGGGGCGCAGGACGATCAAGGAGATCGTGGAGATCGCCGGACAGACGAACTGTAAGCTGCGGACACTGCCAGGGATATACCAGCTTGTGAACGGGGAAGTGGACGTGAGCAAGCTGCGGGATGTGGACGTGGAGGACCTGCTGGGCAGAGATCCGATCAAAGTGGATATCGATTCCATCCTGGGCTATGTGAAGGATAAGACGGTGCTTGTCACAGGGGGAGGCGGTTCCATTGGAAGCGAGCTGTGCAGGCAGATTGCCTCTCATCAGCCCAGGCGGCTGATTATCCTGGATATATACGAGAACAATGCTTATGAAATACAGCAGGAGCTCATACTGGGCTATCCCGATCTGGACATGATTGTCCTGATCGGTTCCGTGCGCAATACGAAACGGATGAATTCTATATTTGAGACCTATCATCCCGATATCGTCTATCATGCGGCAGCCCACAAGCATGTGCCGCTGATGGAAGTGAGCCCGGATGAGGCGGTGAAAAACAATGTATTCGGCACCTGGAAGACGGCCCAGGCGGCGGCTATGAACGGTGTGAAAAAATTTGTTATGATTTCTACGGATAAGGCCGTCAACCCTACCAATGTGATGGGGGCCACGAAACGGATCTGTGAAATGATCATCCAGACCTTTAACAAATACTATGATACGGAATTTGTAGCGGTGCGCTTCGGCAATGTGCTTGGGAGCAACGGCAGCGTCATCCCGTTGTTCCGCAAGCAGATAGAGGCGGGAGGGCCGGTGAC
>DPJQ01000279.1:0-8072 GCA_003542935.1 Lachnospiraceae bacterium
TTTGGCAGAAATTTCCGCGCTTCGGATATTCAGCCGCCGAAAACCGCCTGTGCGCCTCCCTCCCCCTCCTGCCTCCTGTTTCCCGCCTTTTGGGGATCCCACCGCCGCTTATACCCCGGTCCGCGCACCTGCCCCGCCTTAAGTTGCCGGTATTTCGCGCCGGCGGCACCGTGAACTGTAATAACCAACCGGGTAACCTTTCACAACGGGGAAACCTTCTGTGCGCGTCCAAATCCTGCTTGTCACGACATTTCTTTTCTCCTGGCTTCCCGCTCCCGTGAAAAGAAATCCACCTTAAGAGATGCAGACGGCTAACATTTTACAGAGGTGTCTGAATTGTTAATTGTCAGACGCATATAGATAGATGAAAAAATTTTAGTTGCCAGATTGAAAAGGTGTGATAAAATGAGATAAGTAGTGCGAACAATGGTTTCGTTGATTTTTTGACCAATAGATTAGATTTTGATTTTAATTATTCGGCGCACCAGGTTCATTTATGCACGGACAGGGCGCCTGCGCGTTTGGAATTCCGGGAAGCACAGGAGGTTTTACATGAGCATCATAGAGGCAAACCACGTAAGCTACGATTATATCAGGCGTGATGAGGAGGGCAATATCGAGGGAGAGGTGCGCGCGGTCAACGATGTGAGCCTGTCCGTCAGTCCGGGTGAATTCATCGCCATTTTAGGACATAACGGTTCCGGAAAGTCCACATTGGCAAAACATATCAACGCCCTGCTTTTGCCCACGGAGGGAACCGTGGTGGTGGACGGGAAGGATACGAACAGGGAGGAAAACATCTGGGAAGTCCGCCAGAGCGCGGGCATGGTGTTCCAGAATCCCGACAACCAGATTATCGGACAGGTGGTGGAGGAGGACGTGGGTTTCGGACCGGAAAACATGGGAGTCCCCACGAAGGAAATTTGGGAACGGGTGGAGGAAAGCCTGAAAATGGTGGGAATGTATGCCTACCGGAAGCATTCTCCCAACAAGCTGTCCGGCGGACAGAAGCAGCGGGTTTCCATCGCGGGCGTGCTGGCCATGCATCCGAAGTGCATCGTGCTGGACGAGCCCACGGCAATGCTGGATCCCAACGGACGCAGGGATGTGATCCGTGCGGCGCGGGCGTTAAATGATGTGGAGGGCGTGACGGTCATACTGATCACCCACTATATGGAGGAAGTTATTTTTGCCGATCGGATTTTTGTCATGGATGAGGGACAGGTCGTGCTGCAGGGTGCGCCCCGGGAAGTGTTTTCCCAGGTGGACCGGTTAAAGGAGCTGCGGCTGGACGTGCCGCAGGTGACGCTGCTCGCCTATGAACTGCAAAAAAGCGGGCTGCCGCTGCCGGACGGCATACTGACGGCGGAGGAATTGACGGCGGAATTAAAGAAGCTGCGGGCTGCCGACGTGAAAATACAGGAATGACCGGTCGGGTCAATATATGGGAAGCCGCAGGAGGAGGGAAATGTCTTTAAAACTGGAACATGTGAGTTATGTATATGGAAGCGATACGAATCTTGCAGTCTGCGCCCTTCGGGACATCTGCCTGGAAATTCCGGACGGTCAGTTTCTGGGGCTGATCGGGCATACGGGTTCCGGCAAGTCCACGCTGGTGCAGCATCTGAACGGGCTTTTGGAGCCGACGGAAGGGAAAATTTTTTATGACGGCAGGGATATCTGGGATAAGGATTTTTCCAGAAGGGAGCTGCGCAGCAATGTGGGGCTGGTGTTCCAGTATCCGGAACATCAGTTGTTTGAGGTGGACGTTTTTTCGGACGTCTGCTATGGCCCTAAAAATCTGGGACTGCCCGAAGAAGAGATAAGGGCGCGGGCAAGGCGGGCCCTGGATCTGGTGGGGCTTTCCAAAGAGTACGATAAGCAGTCCCCCTTTGAATTGTCCGGCGGACAGAAGCGCCGGGTGGCGATCGCGGGCGTGCTCGCGATGCAGCCCAAAATTCTCGTGCTGGACGAGCCGACCGCCGGGCTGGATCCGAAGGGCAGGGATGAAATCCTGGGGCAGATCGCCCATCTGAAGCGGGAGACCGGTATCAGCGTGGTGCTGGTGTCCCACAGCATGGAGGATGTGGCGAACTACGTGGAGCGCATTGTGGTGATGAATCGGGGGAGCGTGTTGTTTGACGATGCGCCCCGGGCGGTGTTCGGGCATGTAAAGGAGCTGGAGGAGGTTGGGCTTGCCGCGCCGCAGGTGACCTATATTCTGCACAATCTGGCAGAGAACGGTTTTGCGGTGGACCGGCATGCGACGACGATCAAAGAGGCGCGCGATACGATTCTGGCCGCGTTAAGGAGCGGATGAGAAAAAAATGTACTCTCGCGGGCAGGGTCCGCGAAAGATGGGAGTATTGCAATGATTAGAGATATCACGTTAGGACAGTATTACCAGACGGAATCCGTGCTGCACCGGATGGATTGCAGGGTGAAGCTGGTGGGGACGCTGGTTTTTATCATTTCCCTGTTTGTTGTGGAAAACTGGTGGAGCTATGTGCTGGCAGCGCTTTTTCTGGCGCTGTGCATCCGCCTTTCCCGGGTTCCCTTCCGGTTTATGGTAAAGGGGATGAAATCCATCGTATTTCTGATGCTCTTTGCGGCGGTGTTCAATCTTTTTCTGACGCCCGGCACGCCGGTGGTTTCGTTCTGGAAGCTGCGCATCACCGATGCGGGAATCCGGATGGCGCTGCAGATGGCAGTCCGCCTGACGCTGCTCATCATCGGTTCCTCGCTGATGACGCTGACCACCACGCCGAACCAGCTGACCAATGCCATAGAGCGGTTGCTAAAGCCCCTCGGATTTCTCATACCGGTTCATGAAATTGCCATGATGATGTCCATTGCCCTTCGTTTTATTCCCATTTTAATGGAAGAGACCGATAAGATCATGAAGGCCCAGATGGCCCGCGGTGCGGATTTTGAGAGCGGGAACCTGGTGAAAAAGGTGCGGAGCATGGTGCCGCTTCTGGTGCCTCTGTTCATCTCTGCTTTCCGCCGTGCCAATGACCTGGCTATGGCCATGGAGGCAAGGTGCTACCATGGCGGGAAGGGGCGCACTCAGATGAAACCCCTGGTGTATGGGGGGCGGGATTATGCGGCTTATGGGATGATGTGGGCGTATCTGGGCCTGTGTATTGTAATGAGGATAGTATTATGACAGTTGGAGGGGGTAAGCCGGGAATCAGGCGGATTCGCCTGACCGTGGCCTACGACGGCACCCGGTACGCCGGATGGCAGATACAGCCCAATGGGCTGGCGGTGCAGGAGGTGCTGGACAGATGCCTTTCCGAACTTCTGGGCACGGAGATCCGTACCCTTGGAGCCAGCCGGACCGATGCGGGTGTCCACGCACTGGGAAATGTGGCCGTGTTTGATACCTGTGCGCGGATGCCGGCGGATAAATTCTCCTATGCCTTGAATACCCGGCTTCCCGAGGATATACGAATCCAGTGCTCCGAGGAGGTGAGCCCGGATTTTCATCCCCGTTTCCGCGAGACGGTAAAGACCTACGAGTACCGCATCCTAAACCGGCGTTTTCCCGACCCGACCCGGAGACTGAACAGTTTCCACTGGTACGGCAGCCTGGATTTAGAGGCAATGCGCCGGGGAGCCGCCCTGCTGGTGGGAACCCACGATTTCAAGGGTTTTGCTACGGCGAATCCCCAGACCAGAAGTACAGTCCGCACGATTTTTAAAACAGAGCTTTGGAAAGAAGACGATATGATCCGTTTCCGTATCACGGGAAATGGATTTCTCTATAATATGGTCCGGATCATCACAGGCACGCTGCTGGAAATCGGGAAGGGCGCCATGGAGACCGATCAGATCCCGGAGATATTGTCTTCCGGCGACAGGAGCATGGCGGGCCCCACGGCACGGGCCCATGGCCTGACACTGGTGGAAATCCGCTATCCGGGGGAAGAAAAACAGAAAATGGATGTGATACGTTGAAAAAATATATCGGCCTGGAAGACATGAGCCATGTCAACTGTTCCAGCGTGCTCCGGGTGATACAGGCCCACGGTGAGATCTCAAGGAAACAGATCTCGGAAATTACCGGCCTGAGCTGGGGAGGAATGACAAAAATTGTAAATAAGCTCTTCGAAAAAGAGTATATCACAGAAGAAAAGAGTGAAGCTCCGGGGGGGACAGGGAGGACTCCGGGGATGCTCAGTATTCGTAAAGACAGGCATCTGGTAGCGGGCGTGGATATCAACAGAATCGGCCTCAGCGCTTATGTCACCGATCTGTCCGGCAGTATAAAGAGGCAGTATTCTGAGGAAAATCTTTTTGAGGGCAAAGAAGAACTCCTTGATAATATTCTGCGTTTTTTTCAAAACATATTCCGGGATTTTGACGGTCATGAAATTGAGGCGGCAGGAATCGCCATGCAGGGAGGCATCCATGGGGAAAACGGAGTATCCGTCAGCTTTCCGGGATGTGAAGACTGGAAGGATGTTCCTATCATAGACATGCTCAGGGAACAGTTCCATACAGAACTGTATCTGGAACATGATCCGGATTGTATGCTTTGCTCCGAGCTTGTCTCTACCGGTGGGGATCATGTGATTTTGTTTCGCATAGACCAGAGCATTGGGATGGCAGTGTCCCTGGACGGAACTATCCTACGGGGGAACGGAATTCTGGAGGTGGCGCACACCATTGTAGTTCCGGACGGTAAACCGTGCAGATGTGGGCTGTCCGGCTGTCTGGAGGCCTATATTGAGCCCTGTATGCAGGGGGGACAGATCAACAGTAAAGCTGTGGAAGAGATGATTTATCCCCTGGCTGTGACCATCCATAATATGGCCTGCGTTTTTCATGCGGATACTGTGATTTTGGCGGGAAACCTGATGAAATATGCCTCCCTGTTTGAGAAAGAGCTGTTGCGTGAATTGCGGAAAATGCAGGATGGGGAAAAAATACAAGTCAGATTCCGGAATGATGCAAAATCCGCAGTCAGTGGGGCCGCGCTGATTGCGGCCCGCCATGCGATAGATTCGATCAGGCTGTGAAAAGCGGCAGGATTTGCCTGCCCGCCGCTTGTTATTCTGCCTGGAAAACATATCTCTCGCCGGGTGAAAACATATGAAAAGCCTGTTTCGGGTTGATTCTGTACAGGCAGTCCACAAAATAGGCCGGATTGACGCCGTTTACGTCATACAGGTCAAAATGCATGGGGATCAGCAAGCGGGCATGGGTTTTTCGGGCCAGCAGAACCGCTTCCTCCGCATTCATATTTCCCACGATATCCTGATGCAGCTTGTAGTAGCTTCGCCCGTTGACCGGAACCATCAGGATATCAATATTTTCAAGGCAGCCCGCAAGCCCGTCATAGACGCAGCAGTCACCGGCGTGGAAGAGGGCCGTAGAGCCAAAAAACATCTTGTAACCCAGTTCTTTATAGTTTCCGTTTTTATCTCTATGCAATATTTCATGAGCGGCAGGGACGGGGCAGATCCGGCATTCTCCCAGGCACAGCTCCTGCCCGGCGACGGCGCCGATCATCCGCTTAGAATCAATGCCATAAGACTGTATGGTGTCCCTGGCCGGTTCGGGGACAATGAATTTCACTTTCATGTTGTGTCCGGCTATGGCCCGCAGCGTATCCGGATCGGCATGGTCAAAATGGTCATGGGTGCAGAACACATAGTCCACAAAATCCAGTTGATCCGGCAGAACGGGGGCCTCATATCTTCGCACCCATTTCACCTGCTCCGTGCAGCAGTTTTGATCTACATAATAGGACAGGTACGGATCAATGAGAACGGAAGTGCTGCGATAGCGGATCAGAAAACCCTCCTGTCCGAGATAATACAGGGCAATCTGATCATCGGTGAGCCTGATTTCGGAAAAATATTCTCTGTTCATGAGATTCTCCTTTGCATCCATTTGTCGGGCCGTGAGAGTTACGGCATTTGGGAGTGGTCTGGAAACACGATTCGGATGTTTCTATTGACGATTATATCACAGCGTGATAATATCGTCAATAAGATGTTGTATATTAGATTTTGTGGATAAAGGAGGAGATAGTGTGAAAGCTATAGTGATCAGCAAGCCGGGCCATGTGGCATTGGAGAATAAAAGCATTCCTGAACCGCAGGCGGGATTTGTGCGCGTGAAGGTAAAAGCGGCGGCGATCTGTGCCACGGATCTGGAGGTTCTCGCGGGAAATATAGCGGCTGATTATCCGATCACGCCGGGCCATGAGTGGAGCGGAGTAGTGGATGCGGTGGGAAGTGAAGAGGACCGTATCTGGCTGGGAAAAAGGGTGATCGGGAGCAATGACGTTGTCTGCCTGAAATGTGACGCGTGCAGACGGGGGGAGTGGCGGTACTGCAGCGAGTTTGAGGAGATTGGTTTTAAGCGGGACGGGGCTTATGCGGAGTATATGGTCGTCCCCTCCTATGGCCTTTGTGAACTGCCGGATCACGTTTCTTTTGTTCACGGAGCCCTGTGCGAGCCTCTCGGCGTTGCCCTTGGGACACTGGAAAAAGCGGGAGCGAGATTCGGTGACACCCTCGTGATCATTGGGGCGGGCTCCATCGGGCTGTGTATCCTGGCTGCCGCAAAAGCCATGGGGATGAGGGATATCACAGTGGCGGCCACTACCGGGAAGCGGCTTGGGCTCGCGCAGCGGATGGGGGCATCCCATACAATAGCGACCGGGGAACATGACCTGGTGGAGGAGATGAGGAAGATTCATCCCCGCGGGACGGATGTGGTCATTGACGCGACCGGGATCGAAACCTGTATCCGACAGAGCCTGAAGCTGGCGAGAAAGGGCGGTACGGTTGTCCTGGCAGGTTACGGGAGGGGAAAAACGATGCAAATCCGCATCGACGATATCCATATAAATAATCTGCGTGTCATAGGTGCGGGCAACAACTGGAACCAGCACAAAAAAGCGGTCGCCCTAATGGCAGAGGGGATAGTCAATATCGAAGAGTTTGTCACAAACCGGATAAAACTGGAAGAATACGAGACAGGGCTGGAGCTGGCAAGAAAACGCCCGGAGGGTTTTGTCAAGGCGGTGTTCGTAGATGAGTGAAAAAGAGAGCATACTGGGGATCGATCTGGGTACATCTTCCGTGAAGATAATATTGAGGTGTCGTGACGGCATGGTGGCCAAGGGAAAGGAAACTTATCGGGAAGCCACGCCGTCCGGCTGGTGGGAGGCCGTAGAAAAGGCATTGTCAGGACTGGATCTGAGCCATTTGAAGGCCATCGGGCTGTCCTCCCAGGTGGGAACCTACATCGTGGACGGCAGGGAGGTGATTGGGTGGGACAGCAAAAAAGGGGCAGAGGAACTGGCGGAAGTCAAATCCGCCCATGGCAAAGAAACCTTTGTCCGGGAGATTTCCATGCCCCATCCGGATATCATTTCCTATCCGCTGCCACGGCTGCTGTACATCCGGAAACATTATCCAGGTGCGGACAGGGTGTGCCAGCCCAAGGATTTTTTGTGTGAAATGCTGACAGGTAATTGTGTTACGGATCAGTATTCCTGGAGGGGGCTGGCCCATCTGTCGTCGGGCCGGTACAGCCGGAAACTCCTGGAAGAGATCGGGTTTTCGGTTGACAGGCTGCCGAAACTGACAGGTATCTGCGATATAGCGGGCTATACCGGTAAATTGTCTTTAAAAGGAAATGTGCTTCCTGCCGGAATCCCGGTTTTTACGGGGATGAATGACTTTTTCTCATCGCTTCTGGGAATGGGCGTGTACAGGACGGGTGACCTGTTCGATATCACGGGAACCAGCGAACATCTCGGCGTGATCGAACCGACCGTAAAGCTGGATACAGAGCTGGTCAGCGGCCCATATCTCAGGGGGAACGTCCATTACGGGGTGACGGCCTCATCCGGTGTTTCCCTGGATTATGGAAAGCGTTTATTCGGGTTTGACAATATAGAGCCGGAGCGGTGTCTGAAAAACAGACCGCCCGTTTTTCTGCCCTACCTGAACGGGGAACGGGCGCCTGTATGGGATGCCGAAGCCCGGGGAATGTTTGTGGGCATCCATGGGAGCTGTGAGAAGCGGGACATGGCCTATGCGGTT
>DPJQ01000279.1:8371-12047 GCA_003542935.1 Lachnospiraceae bacterium
AGCGGGACATGGCCTATGCGGTATTGGAGGGCGTGGTATTCAGCCTTTATCATATTTATTCCTGTATGGGGATGCCTCGGGCCGATGTGATGCGGGTATCAGGCGGGGCTTCGGCGAACCGTACACTCAATGAGATGAAAGCGGAGCTTTTTGGTGTGCCGGTTCTGGTGTCGGAGGAAACGGATACGTCTGCTCTGGGCGCCTGGATGACTGCGGCGGTCGGGATGGGGTGGTTTTCCGGATTTGGGGAAGCCACGGAGCGCAACTGCGGGATAAAAGAAGTGATAAAACCCGGTGGACGGTATCAGGAGATTCTGCGCCGGCGTTTTACCGTGTATAAAGATTTGTACCCTGCCACAAGGAGGCAGTGTGAAAGATTGAGGAGGATATAAGCCATGGGATGTGTGATTTTCGGAGCCGGAAAAATCGCCAGGGGATTTGTCGGCCATTTATTGTATCTGAGCGGAATACCGTTTACCTTTGTGGAAAATGCGGAGGGGCTTGTGGCGCTGATCAATGAGCGGGGGAGCTATACGGTCAATATCCTGGGCCACAGTGAGAAAAACTGCGAGGTAAAAGGCGCACGTGCGCTCAGTTTTGCCCAGGAAGAGGAAGTGGTACGGGCCATAGTGGATGCGGATGTCGTATTCACGGCCGTGGGCGGAAAAAATCTTCCTTCCCTGGTTCCCATTTTAAAGAAAGGGATTGAGAAGAAAGCGGCAAAAGGCGGAAACCTGAATATCGTGACCTGTGAAAACTGGAAACAGCCGGCCCTGATTTTAAAAACGGGAATCGAAGCATCCCTCAGGGAAGAGGCAAAAACATATTTCGAAAAGCAGGTGGGGATCACGGAGGCCGTTATCATGCGATCGGCCATCGAAGCGGATGAAAAACTGCTGGAAAAGGATCCGCTGACCGTCAACGTACAGGATTTCTGGGAGCTTCCGGTGGATGCGTCGAGAATTGCAGGGGAATTGCCGGCAATCACCGGATTAAAATTAATTCCCGAATTTACCGGGTTTCTGGAGAGAAAATTTTATACCTATAATGCCGCAAACGGGACAACCTCCTATCTGGGCGCACTGCTGGGATATGAAAAACTTGCGGACGCCGCCCATGATGAACGGATCGTCAGGATTCTGGACGGCGTCTACCAGGAGACGGCCCGGGCGCTGTCCCAAAAGCATCATTTTCCCCTGGAAGAGCAGCTTGCGTTCACCCTGACTTCAAAAAGGAAACTGCAGGACTATACGATTGTTGATTTTATTGAGAGGAACGCCAGAGACCCCCTGCGTAAGCTGGGGAAAGACGACCGGCTGGTGGGTTCCGCAAGGCTTGTGAAAGAGTATGGGATTGAGCCGCACAACCTGTGTATTGCCATTGCCGCGGCTATCTATTATGAAAACGAGGGCGATGAATTTGCCAGGGAATTGCTCCGCATCCGGAAGGAGGAAGGGATCGACGTTGTCCTGGAAAAAGTATGCGGCCTTGATGCAGACGGGGCTCTGGGGATGCTGATTAAAGAGAAAATCAGGTTATTGAGAGAATGGGGATGGATTCATGGGTAAGATTGCAATAGTGGGCGCCGGCAAAACCGGGCGGGGATTTATAGGAAGGCTTTTGAGGGAGGCAGGAAAAGAGATCCTCTTTATAGACAGGGACGCGGAATTGGTCAGCGCATTGAATGAAGCCGGGAAGTTCCGCGTGAATTTTTTCGGAAATGAGAGAGAGCCTCTGGAGGTGGAGGGCTTTCGGGCCTGCACATGGGAGGATGCGCCGCTGGATGAGGTAGAGCTGATCTTTGTCTCTGTGGGAGGGCAGAACCTTCCGGAAACCGGAAAAAAGCTTGCAAAATGTCTGGATGGAGACAGGCATTACTATCTGATTACCTGCGAGAATGCGTCCCGTCCCTCCGAGGCTTTAAGAAAAGCCATCGGGAAAAACAATATTTCCGTCAGTGAGGCGACAGTGTTTTGCACTACGGTGGAGGGAGAGGGGCTGGATATTTATTCGGAGAACTATCCCTATCTGCAGTGTAATGCGGATCTGCTGGACGGCTATGTGCCGGAAATAAAACAGATCAGGCCCATTGGCCAGTTCTCCAATTTTCTGACAAGAAAACTGTATACATACAATGCGGCAAGCTGCGTCATCGCTTATCTGGGCTGGGCAAAGGGCTATACGGACTATGCGGACGCCGCGAACGACAGGGAAATCCTGGATTTGCTGGATAGAAACTATGCGGCCACAAACAGGGCGCTGTGCAGGGAGTTTGGCTACGAAGAAAAAGACCAGGAAGAGTTTGCCCTTTTATCAAAGAAGAAATTTTGCGACAGGACGATTACAGACACTGTCTCCAGAAATGCCAGGGATCCCCAGAGAAAGCTTGCGGCCTCGGAGAGGATCATGGGGCCGATCCGGTTGCTTTACAAATATGGAGAAGACGCTTCCGTGCTGGAAAAAACGGCTGCGGCCGCGATCCTGTATCAGGCCGGGCCGGATGACCCGTGGACAAAGATACAGTCAGAAAAGACCCGGAAACAGATTTTGAAAGAAATATGTGGAGTCGATCCGGAAGAATCCGTTTTTGGCAATATTATGGAGTATATCAAGGAAATAGAAACAGGTTATTTTGCGGGAAAATCAGGAAAAAACGGTTGACATGCCAAAATCCATATAGTAGAATACACAGATGTGACGAAGTGGAAAAGTACCTGAGCCATAGCCCCGGCGACAGGTATTTTACATGATATATCCGTGAGCACAAAAGTTTTCCGGATTTGTTGGCGCTCGCGGGCATATACGGGCGATAACGTTGGCAAATCATAACGTTCGCGAGTATAGAACCATGGAAATGTTAAATTTACAGGAGGTAAGATCCATGAAGACTTACATGGCTAATCCGAATAAGATCGAGAGAAAATGGTATGTAGTGGATGCAGAGGGACAGACCCTTGGCCGTCTGGCATCTGAGGTTGCTAAAGTATTAAGAGGAAAAAATAAACCTGTATTCACTCCCCATATTGACACCGGCGATTATGTGATCGTTGTAAATGCCGCCAAGGTGAAAGTGACAGGTAAAAAACTGGATCAGAAGATCTACTATCATCATTCCGCGTATGTGGGCGGAATGAAGGAGACGACTCTGGCCAAGATGATGGAGAAGAAGCCGGAGAGAGTGGTTGAGCTTGCCGTGAAGGGTATGCTTCCCAAAGGACCGTTGGGCAAGACAATGTACAGGAAACTGCATGTATACGCCGGGCCGGAGCATGAGCAGGCCGCTCAGAAGCCGGAAACGCTGACATTCTAAGGGGAGGTAAATACACATGGCTACTGCAAAATATTACGGAACAGGAAGAAGAAAAACATCCGTTGCCAGGGTATATCTGATGCCAGGTACGGGAAAGATTACGATCAATAAACGCGATATCGACGACTACCTGGGTCTGGAGACTCTGAAGGTTATTGTTCGCCAGCCGCTGGTTGCCACGGACAATGTGGATAAATTCGATGTCAAGGTTACAGTGCGCGGCGGCGGTTATACCGGACAGGCCGGCGCGATCCGCCACGGCATTGCCCGTGCCCTGCTTCAGGTTGACACCGATTTCAGGCCTGCTCTGAAGAAGGCCGGTTTCCTGACCAGGGATCCGAGAATGAAAGAGAGAAAGAAATACGG
>DPJQ01000279.1:12356-22896 GCA_003542935.1 Lachnospiraceae bacterium
GAGAAAGAAATACGGTCTCAAAGCCGCACGTCGTGCTCCGCAGTTCAGCAAGAGGTAGGCAGAACTCAAGATTTCAAGAATATATACTCCGCAGGTTTTCCTGCGGAGTTTTTTTGAGACGGGGATAGGATGGAAGAATTTAAACTGTATAGTGTGTCAGATGAATATATAGAATAATTCAAGGGGACAGAATGAAATCATTTTTGGTGTTAAAACGTATGCAGGAGGTAGGATATGCAAAACGAAACAAGGCCATTTGTACCCTGGCAGTTAGCGGATGATTTTATGACCGCGGCTTTTATGAAGCTGGGGCTTCCGGAGGATGAGTCAAGGCTTTGCTCGGACGTGTTGCTGGAGAGTGACCGCCGCGGGATCGAGAGCCACGGTTGTAATCGTTTCAAGCCCATCTATGTAGATCGCATCAGAGCAGGGATCCTGAATCCGGTCACTAAAATAGATGTTTTAAGAGAAACTCCCACCACGGCGGTACTGGACGCAAACGACGGTATGGGCATGGTGGCCGGCAAAAAGGCCATGGATCTGTGTATCGAAAAAGCGCACAAATACGGTATGGGTATGGTGGCGGTCAGAAATTCTTCCCACTATGGGATTGCCGGCTATTGGGCAGGCATGGCCGCAAAGGAAGACATGATCGGGATCACCGGCACCAATGCGCGCCCCTCCATTGCGCCGACCTTTGGCGTGGAAAATATGCTGGGGACGAATCCTCTGACCTTTGCCATGCCTACGGATGAGCCGTTTCCGTTTATGCTTGACTGCGCTACCTCCATCATCCAAAACGGCAAGATCGAGTACTATGCCCGCATCGGCCATGATACGCCGGCCGGTATGGTGATTGGCCGTGACGGGACGGAGCTGACGGACAGTAAACAGATCCTGAAAGATATCCGCAACCAGAAGGCGGCATTGGCCCCCCTGGGCGGTATCGGCGAACTGTTTGCCGGTTACAAAGGATATGGCTACGCAACGGTGGTGGAGATCCTTTCGGCTGCCCTGCAGTCCGGTATGTTTTTGCGGGCATTGGACGGCAAAGATGAAGACGGAAAGATCCGGCCGTATCATCTGGGCCACTTTTTCATGGCGATTGACACGGAGGCCTTTATGGGCGCGGAGGCATTCAAGAAAACCTGCGGCGATATTTTGAGGGAGCTGCGCAGTTCCGCAAAAGCGCCCGGCCAGAAGCGGATCTACACGGCAGGGGAGAAAGAGTATGACGTATGGATGTACCGGAAGGATAAAGGTGTTCCCATGACGGAAGCGGTGCAGAAGGAGTTTATACAGCTCCGGGATGAACTGGGGCTGACGCAGTTTTGTTTCCCGTTTGAAGGGTAGTGTCTTGTACTGTCAAATATCTGGTAAGAGGATTTTTCTTGTGCCATTGGTTACAGGGGAATGTCAGGGACAAATCATGGATAAAATTCTACAGGCAGCCGAATATGATTTTATTAAAACAAATGAGCATCTAGGAAAATATGTGATCCTGCTCGGTCTTGCCGGCAGCTATTCCTATGGCACGGATGTTGCTGCCAGCGACACGGATATCCGGGGCATCACGCTGAACCGGAAATCGGATCTGATCGGGCTCACCCGTTTTGAACAGTATGTGGACGACCATACCGATACGGTTATATACGCGTTCAACAAGATTGTCACGCTGCTGCTTAACTGTAATCCCAATACTATAGAGCTTTTGGGCCTGAAACCGGAACATTATCTGTATCTGAATGATACGGGCAGGATGCTTCTGGATAACAAAAAGCTGTTCCTTTCCCAAAGAGCCGTCAATTCCTTTGGCGGATATGCAGACGCCCAGCTGCGGAGGCTGCAGAATGCCCTTGCGCGGGATACCTTTCCGCAGAGTGAGAAAGAGCGGCATATATTCAATTCCGTAAAGAATGCCATGCATGGATTTAATCACGCGTATAAAAAATTTGAAAATGGCAGCCTGGAGATTTATATCGATAAGGCCGTAAATCCTGAGCTGGAAACGGAAATATTTATAAATGCGGACATGTCCCATTACCCGCTGCGCGATTACTGCGCCATGTGGCATACGATGGCAAATATTGTCCGGGATTATGATAAGATCGGAAAACGCAATAAGAAGAAAGATGATCTTCACCTGAATAAGCATGCCATGCATCTGATCCGTCTTTTTATGATGGCATTGGACATTCTGGAAAAGGGCGAGATCAACACATACAGAGAGAAAGAGCATGACCTTCTCATGGATATCCGTCTGGGGAAATTCCAGAAAGAAGACGGGACGTTTCATGGGTGTTTTTACGATCTCCTTTCGGATTTTGAGAAAAAACTGCACTATGCGGCGGAGCATACGGATCTGCCGGAGGAGCCGGACAGAAAAAAAGTCCAGGAGCTGGTTATGACGATCAATGAAAGAGTGGTTCGCGATGAAATGTGAGCATTTTGAGGGGACAGTGGAGGAGCTGGTTCTTCTGAAAATCCGGGAAATAGAGGAGAAAGAACATGTCAGGATTCTGCACGCGGTCGAGTCGGGGAGCAGGGCATGGGGATTTGCCTCTCCCGACAGTGATTATGATGTGCGGTTTATCTATGTCAGGGATAGAGATTTTTATCTGAGTCTCAGGAATACCAAAGATTATATTGACTGGGAGTTAAATGAAGTACTTGACATCAACGGATGGGATATAAAGAAAGCCCTGCAGTATTTTCATAAGTCAAATGCGACATTATTTGAATGGAGTAACTCGCCGGCGGTCTATTACACCACCGATGAATGGAAAAATCTGTACAGCCGGATTGCGGGCCGGTATTTTTCCTGTAAGTCCGCGCTGTACCACTATTATGGCACGGCGAATAAGAATTATCGTGAGCATCTGTCGGGGGACATGGTCCGGTATAAGAAATATTTCTATGTGCTGCGCCCTGTACTTGCGTGCAAATGGATAGAGGAGAGGAAATGTCCGCCGCCGGTGCCGTTTGACGAACTGTTTGACACCGTGCTTGAGGATGAAATGAAAACCACCATGAGGGAGCTTCTGGCAAAGAAAGTAACCATGTCGGAGTCGGACAGGGCGCCGAGGATAGAGAAAGTCGACCGGTATGTGGAAGAAAAACTGGAATATTACAAAACTCTGGCAGAAGCCATGGAGGACGACCGCAATCCGGACTGGGAGATGCTGGAAGAACTGTTCAGGGAAGTTGTGCTGCGGGATCTGCTGTCTATTGGGTCGGTCAATGATGTTTAAGTTTGTTCATAAGCCGATGGGGATTCACAATTGAATTGTGCATCACCTGTCTAAACGTCTGATGCAAGATGATTTCCAACAAAAAAGTTTTGGGGAGGTAGATATGAATAAGAGCTACTGGATTTGGTATCCGGGGGATTTTGAACTGTATCATGCCATGGTACAGAATTTCAGCCGTGTGGAGCGTGGATTCGGCTGGCCCGCTTTCTGGAAGAGCGAGGGTTTCCGAAACCGGGTAGTGTTCCGCAGAAAGATGGCTCTGGATACGGAGACATCTTTTGTCGTATACTCCAAGGCCGTCGGTTATGTTCTGGCGGACGGACGGAAATACCCTTTTGGCGAGACGGTTGTCTGCGGCCCGGGACAGGTGGAGATCTCGGTGCACGCGGGGCGCATTGACGCTTTTCCCAGCGTGTACATCAAGGGGGAGGTTATCTGTTCCGATAGGAGCTGGCAGGCGGAGGATTATGCCAATGCCCCGGTGGCGGCGGGGTACAGCCCTTATTTTACGGAGGAGGGGCAGGATCCCGCCGTGTGGGAATACAGTGAGAAAGTCTATCTGCCTGTGAAAACAGAACCCTGCGGGGACGGTGTGCTGTACGAATTTGAGACGGAGCTGACCGCGGCGCTGGAGATCAAGGACAGAGCGGGCGGCCGTCCGATCCGGGTGTACTGCGGAGAATCCAGGGAGGAGGCGCTCGATCCCGTGCACTGTTATTACAGCTGGGAGCCGGATCCGGGGACGGGACGCTGCCCCCGCTGTGCGGTACGGTTTGCCTATATTCCCGGGCACCGGGAGGGGGAGATCGGGGTGAAGGCGATCCACCAGTTTGTGGATATCCCGGTGCGGGCATCTTTCTCATGCAGCGACAGCCTGGTCAATGAGATCTGGTCCGTGGCGGCCCACACGTTCCGGTTGTGCAGCGGCATATTTTTCATTGACGGAATCAAGAGGGATAAATGGATATGGGGCGGGGACGCCTACCAGAGCTTTTTTGTCAACCAGTATCTGATGGCGGACAGGGAGATCAACCGCCGCACCCTGCTGGCCCTGCGGGGCAACGATCCCATGACGACCCACATCAATACGATTCTGGACTATACCCTCTACTGGATCCTTGGCGTGAAGATCCATCAGGAAGCCTACGGGGATACAGAATTTCTGGAGCAGATCTATCCGAAGATGTGTTCGCTGATGGATTTTTGCGGGACGCAGCTGGAGGAGCACGGCTTTATCGTGGGACGCCCCGGGGACTGGATCTTCATCGACTGGGCGGATCTGGACAAGGACGGGCCATTGTGTGCGGAGCAGATGCTTCTGGCCGCATGTTACCGGGCCATGGCCGAGGTGAGCCGCTGTCTGGGGAAAGTGGAGGCCGGTGAGGAATACAGGGGAAGATACGGCCGCATCAAGGAGAATATCAACACATTTTACTGGGACGAGGATCAGGGGGCTTATATTGATTCCTTTACGTCCGGGAGAAAGCATGTGTCCCGGCACGCCAATATCTTTGCCATCCTGTTTGACATAGCGGATGACGGGCAGAAGGAGCGGATCGTGGCGGAGGTTCTCTGCAATGACGAGGTTCCCCCGATCACGACGCCTTACTTCAAGTTTTACGAGATGGACGCACTGTGCCGCATGGGCCGTCTGGATGAGGTGTTTGCGCGGATTCGGGAGTACTGGGGCGGAATGCTTCAGAGGGGCGCCGTGACGTTCTGGGAGGAATACGATCCGGCCGTCCCCGAGGCGGAGCAGTACGATATGTATGGAGATAAATTCGGCAAAAGTCTGTGCCACGCCTGGTCGGCGAGCCCCATTTACCTGTTGGCGAAGTATTTTGTCGGGCTTACCGTCACCGATGCGGAGAAAGGGACGTATGAGATCCATCCCCATCTGGAATATTTTGACAGCCTTGAATGTACGCTGCCCGTGGGGGATAAGGATGTGCATGTGGTGTGGGACGGGGGGGATTTGAAAATCAAAAACTTTGACCGGTAGTGGATTTTCTATTCTTCAACCTGGTCAACCCACCTTGTGGGCGGTTGCTTTTATATTCACAATATAGCACAGGCATACATAGGATGCAAGGGAGAAAATATAATTCAGGATAGAGGATGACAGATTTTTTTTTGATAGTACAATACAGACAAAATAGTCAGGGGAGGATGCAGCTATTATGTTAAAAGTGAGTGATATCCGTATCAATCATCTGCGTGAGCCAAAGGGCGTGAGAGGGCCGTTCACCGTCGGCTGGAAGATGCTTTCTGACCGTACGAATGTGGTGCAGACAGCCCGCGAGATCATCATTGTCCGGGACGGCGGGGCAGAGGAACTCTATCACGAGAAAAAGGAGAGCGGCGAATCGGCCAATATCACCGTCGGGGAATTGCCCCTGCGGTCTCTGGAAACCTGTACCGTCCGTGTGCGTGTCTGGGACAACCACGGGGAGGCCAGCGAATGGGCTTCCACCGGTTTTCTCTCCGCCCTGCAATCGGATGAGGAGTGGAAGGGTGCTTTTATCACGGCGGAGAAACCGGAGGACAGGGAGAAAGCCCCGGGAACGATGCTGCGCAAAGAGTTTATCATAGAAAAGGAAATAAGGGAAGCGTATCTGGTGTCTACGGCCCGGGGGATGTACCAGGCTTTTATAAACGGAAAACGGGTCGGACAGGATGAGCTGGCTCCGGGCTGGACCAGCTATCACACCCATCTGCTCTATCAGACCTATGATATCACGGATGCTCTGAAAGCGGGGGAGAATGCCATCGGCGTCCTGCTGGGAGCCGGCTGGTACAAGGGGGATATCACCTGGTTCCGCCGGCATAATTATTACGGCAGCCATGCCGCTTTTTCGGGCCAGCTGGTGATCCGGTATACGGACGGCAGCGAGGAGGTTCTTGCGTCGGATCCGTCGTGGCAGGGATGTAAATCGCCGATCCTCCATGCGGATATTTACGACGGGGAGATTTATGACGCCAGGCTGGAGCAGGATGGTTGGAGCGAGTCCGGTTTTTCGGGCTCCGGCTGGGAGCCGGTGCGCGTCATGGAGCAGCAGGCGGTGACACCGATGCCCCAGCAGGGATGTACGGTGCGAGTGAAGGAAACCTTTGCGGCCGGGGAGATCTTCCGGACGCCCCAGGGGGATACCGTTATTGACTTCGGCCAGAATATCAGCGGCTGGGTGCGCTTTAACGTGGAGGGCAGAAGTGGCGACGAGGCGGAACTGGTCTTTTTCGAGACGCTGGATGCCGCGGGCAATGTGTATACGGAGAATCTGCGCACGGCCAAACAGACGGTCCGTTACATCTGCAAAGGAGAGGGCAGGGAGACCTGCTGTCCCCATTTTACGTTCCAGGGCTTCCGCTATGTGTGGGTAAAGCAATTTCCGGGAGAAGTGCGGGCAGAGGATTTTACCGCCATGGTTTTGTGTTCCGATATGAGGGCCAGGGGGAGTTTTAGCTGCTCGAATCCCCTTTTAAATCAGCTTCAGAGCAATATTCAGTGGGGGATGAAGGGGAATTTCGTGGATGTGCCCACGGACTGCCCCCAGAGGGATGAGCGGCTGGGCTGGACCGGCGATGCCCAGATTTTCAGCTACACGGCAAATTTCCTCATGGAGACGGATGAGTTTTACCGGAAATGGCTCATGGATCTGGCGGCGGATCAATGGGATAACGGGGGCGTGTCCAATGTGATACCGGATGCCCTTGTGGATCATGCGGTGGATTACGGTGACGGGGAGAGCGCCGCCGACCAGTACGGGGCCGCCGGCTGGGGGGATTCGGCGGTGATCGTCCCCTGGGCCTTATATCTGGAAAACGGCGATCCGTCTATTATTCTGCAGCAGTATGACAGTATGAAGGCATGGCTGGACTATCTGGCGGCCAGTGAGAAGGACGGCTATATCCGCACTGCCTGCCAGTTTGGCGACTGGCTGGCCCTGGATGCGGCGGAGGGCAGCTATCACGGAGCCACCCCGGAGGCGTTCACGGCTTCGGCTTACTATGCCCATGTCTGCGGGCTGTTTGCGAAAATGGCAGAGGCCGTGGGCCGTGCGGTGGATGCCGCCACGTACCGGAAACGCCGGGAGAAGGAGGTTGCGCTTTTCCGGAGCCATTACTGTCTGCCGGACGGGAGGCTGAACGTGCATACGCAGACCGCCTATGTGCTGGCCCTTCATTTTGACCTGCTGCCGAAAGAGGCAAGACCGGCGGCGGCCGGGGAGCTGAAAAAAATGCTGCGGGAAAACGGCGGCCATCTGACTACCGGTTTCATGGGCACGCCCTATATTATGCACGCACTGAGCCAGAACGGATGTGTGGAGGAAGCCTACGACCTGCTTCTCAAGGAGGATTTCCCCTCCTGGCTCTATCAGGTGAAACAGGGCGCCACCACAGTGTGGGAGCATTGGGACGGCTTAAAGCCCGACGGCACTATGTGGAGTGCGGATATGAACTCCTTCAACCACTATGCCTACGGTGCGGTGGGACAGTGGCTCTATGAGCGCTGCGTAGGACTTTGCGTGGATCCGGACAGGCCGGGATACAGGCATTTCACGGTTCGCCCCTGCATCGGCGGCGGGCTGAGCTTTGCCGAATGTGCCCACGAGAGTGCTTACGGGGAAATCCGGGTTCGTTGGGAGAGAAGAGAGGACGGCACGGTTGTCCTGTCCGTACAGGTGCCGCCCAATACCACGGCCGGCCTGGAACTGGAGAAGGCCGGGGAGATCCTGGAAAACGGCGGGCTCGATTTTGCCCGGGATGCAAAAGCCGGGGCGCAGAATTCGCAGGAGGAAGGCAGTGTGTACCGCGCCGAGATTGGATCAGGGAAGTGGCGTGTAGTGTATCAGTAAAAGTGCCTTTACAGTTATAAATAATTGCCTTTACGAGATTTATGGTATATACTATAAAGCAAGTATAGGAGGTTCGTAGAATGGCAACGAAAGCTATGAATATTAAGATGGACGAGGCAAAACTGCTCGATATCAAGAAAGTGGCGTCTGTGTTTCATATGTCTATTACGGATGTTATCATGGATGCATTGGACGAATATCTGCACAAGATGAAAAGAGATCCTTTTTATCGCCTGACTGCCAATGTAGAAGAAGCGTCTGCAGATGAATCCGCAGAAATCCTTGAAGAGATAAGCGCACTTACAGATGATGATCTGAAAATTTCTTCTAAGAAAACTTTTCATGTCTGAATATTGTAGTGTATCTGGCTGGCAGAAAGGGATAGAATGGGCGGAATTGCAGATAAAGAGTTAGTTTATGAGATTTATTACACTAAAATAGCGGATAAATTATTTGCGGGTCATGAGGATGTCAGGAAGCGATATGAAGACGCGGTAAAGGAACTTTTGACTGGCTCCCATCCCGAAAAGGTGGATGTCAAGCGGATCAAAGGTAAGAAAAATGAATATTTCAGGATACGTCTTGGCGGATGGCGTGTGGTGTATGCTGTCATTAACGGAAAAATAGTGGTCATCACTACGCTTCTTGCCGGTTCCCGCGGGGATGTATATAAGAAGATGGCCGGAGTAAAATAAAAAATCGGTACCAGGGAGGCTTTTTATTCTGGCCGGTCAAAAAGTTATCCTGATCCGATGATTTTTTGGAAATCTGGCAGAAAGAATAGCAGTTCAGCGTTGGCCGGGCTGCTATTCTTTTTTATGATGCACGGCACATTTTTACTTGACGCATTCCCTGTCGGGAAGCTATATTATTGAGATGTAAAGAATGCTTCTCAATAATTCAGGAAAGAATCGGTATTGCGTTAATTTTGTTACACAGGAGGTCATGACCCAATGGCGGACATTAAGCAGGAGAATATTCGGAATTTTTGTATCATTGCCCATATCGACCATGGGAAATCCACCCTGGCCGACAGGATCATAGAGAGGACGGGACTGCTCACGGAGAGGGAGATGCAGTCTCAGGTGCTGGACAATATGGATCTGGAGCGGGAGCGGGGCATCACTATCAAGGCTCAGACAGTGCGGATCATCTACAAGGCCAGGGACGGTGAGGAATATATTTTCAATCTCATCGACACCCCCGGACACGTGGATTTTAACTATGAAGTATCCCGCAGCCTGGCGGCCTGCGACGGGGCGGTGCTGGTGGTGGACGCGGCCCAGGGCATTGAGGCCCAGACTTTGGGAAATGTCTATCTGGCCCTGGATCATGATTTGGATGTGTTCCCGGTGATCAATAAGATCGACCTGCCCAGCGCCGAGCCGGACCGGGTGGTGGAGGAGATCGAGGATGTGATCGGTATCGAAGCCCAGGACGCTCCCCGTATTTCCGCAAAGCAGGGGCTGAATATCGACGAGGTGCTGGAGCAGATCGTGGAGAAGATCCCGGCTCCGAAAGGTGATCCCTCGGCTCCCTTGAAGGCGTTGATCTTTGATTCCCTCTATGACTCCTACAAGGGCGTGATTATTTTCTGCCGTATCATGGACGGTGCGGTGAAAAAGGGCACGCCCCTGCTCATGATGGCCACCGGGGCGAAGGCCGATGTGGTGGAGGTGGGATATTTCGGCGCGGGGCAGTTCATTCCCTGTGAGGAGCTGACTGCCGGGATGGTGGGCTACATCACCGGAAGCATCAAGAACGTGGGCGATACCCGGGTGGGCGATACGGTGACGAACCGGGAGAATCCCTGCGACACGCCTCTGCCGGGCTACAAGAAGGTCAACCCCATGGTGTACTGCGGCATGTACCCTGCGGACAGCGCCCGGTATCCCGACCTTCGTGATGCCCTGGAGAAACTGCAGCTGAACGATGCTTCCCTTTTCTTTGAGCCGGAGACATCCCTGGCCCTGGGCTTTGGTTTCCGCTGCGGTTTCCTGGGGCTGCTTCACATGGAGATCATCCAGGAACGGCTGGAGCGGGAGTACAACCTGGATCTGGTCACCACGGCCCCCGGTGTTATCTACCGGGTACACAAGACCAACGGCGATATCGTGGAGCTGACCAATCCCTCCAATCTGCCCGATCCCACGGAGATTGATTTCATGGAGGAGCCCATGGTCAAGGCGGAGATCATGGTGACTACGGAGTATATCGGGCCGATCATGGACCTGTGCCAGGAGCGGCGGGGCGAATACCAGGGGATGGAGTATATCGAGACCACCAGGGCGCTTTTGACCTACCATCTGCCCCTGAACGAGATTATCTATGATTTCTTCGACGCGCTGAAATCCCGTTCCCGGGGCTATGCCTCTTTTGATTATGAGATCCTGGGCTACCAGACCAGTCAGCTGGTGAAGCTGGATATCCTGA